>JAKBCG010000163.1 GCA_021808035.1 Pseudomonadota bacterium | reverse complement strand
GCCAGCACGGCTGCCGGCCTGCCGCAACAGCGACGCCGCCTGATCGAGCGCGGGCGCGAGCGCGTGGCCGGGCTGCGGCATGATGCCCGGGACGAGCGGCTCGAGCAGCGATTGGATCGTCGCGACGTCGTCGGTGAGTGGCACCACGGTGTGCGCGTCGCCGGAGAACACGATCAGCGCGACACGCGCATCATGCGCCGCGCGCAGCAGATCCTCGATCAGGTAGTGCGCGCGGGTGACCCGGTTGGGCGGCAGGTCGGCCGCGTTCATCGACGGCGACAGGTCCAGCACGACGACCCAATCGGCGGGCTCGCGGTACGCCGCGCTCGGTGCGCGTTGCCACGCGGGTCCCGCGAGCGCGAGCGCCGCGAGAGTCCATGCCAGCGCGAGCACGGCCCACGGCGAACGGCGCCGCCCGTCCTGTTCGAGGCGCAGGGCGTCGAGCAGGTCGGTCTCGACGACCTCGCCCCAGCGGCCCGCGCGGCGCGCCTTCCAATGACGCCAGAGCGCGAACGCGACCAGCGGCGGAATCGTGAGCAACCACCCGGGAAACAGGAAATGAAATGCGGCGAGCGACTTCAGAGCCATGAGCGCGCTCCGGCAAGTGCGCCAGCCAGGCTGAACAGCATGGCCGCCGCGAGCGGATAAGCGAACCACTCGTCGGTCGGTCGCAGCCATTGGGCACGACCGGTCACCGGCTCCAGCCGGTCGATCTCGCGGTACACGTCCCGCAACGCGTGCGCATCGGTCGCCCGGAAGTAGCGCCCACCGGTGATCTGCGCGATCCGCTCGAGCGTGTGCTCGTCGAGGTCCTGATTGCCGCCGAGACCGAACGGACCGCTGCCGGCCGGCGCGCCCACGCCGATCGTGTAGATCCGCAAGCCGACCTGCTTCGCAAAGCGCGCCGCCTGGATCGGATCGAGGACGCCGGTGTTGCTGCGACCGTCGGTCAGCAGGATCAACACCGTGTGCTTCGCGCCGTGGCCTGCACCGGCGCCGCTCGCATCACGCAGCCGCTTGATCGCGAGTCCGATCGCATCACCGATCGCGGTCTGCGGTCCGGCCATCCCGACCATCGCCTCGTCGAGGAATCGGTGCACCGTCCGCAGGTCGCTCGTCACCGGCGCCTGCAGGTACGGGTGCGTTCCGAACAGGATCAACCCCACCTGGTCGCCGCGACGCCCGTCGATGAAACGCCCCGCGACCTGCTGCACCACCTGCAGCCGGCTCGCGTCGTTCGCCATGTCCTCGGTCGCCATCGAGCCCGAGAGGTCGACCGCGAGGATGATCCGTCGACCGCTCGTCGGCGCCGGCAGCGGCGGACCGAGCCATTGCGGGCGCATCGCCGCCAGGACCAGCAGGATCCACGCGACGACGAACAGCGCACGCGCGCCGCGCCGAGCCCCGCCCTGCGTCACGTCGTGGGTCGCGAGCGACGCGGCGAACGGCAGGAACAGGGCCGCGCCGCCGATCGACGCCGCGCTGCGCCAGCGCCGGTGAATCCAGGGCAGCGGTGCAAGCGCCGCCATCCATGGCCAGGCCACGTGGATCATCGACGCGCCCCAGCGTCCGCGGGCGGACGCGCGCTGCGCACGAACCGCTCGGCGGCGGCGAACCAGATCTCGCGGTCGTCGATCCGATCCGGGTCGAGCTGGCCGGCGAAGTTCGCGCGCAGCAGCGTCTGGCCGGGCGTGCCCCGCAAGCTTTCCGCGCCACCGTTCGCGAGGAACCGCAGCCACGCGTCGCCGTGCAGACGCGCGACCCGGTCAGCGCCGTATCGGGCGAGCGCGTAACGCCTCAGCAGGTTCTGGATCGCCCGTGCCGCGCGGATCACGTCGCCTTCGCTCGCGCGTATCCTACGCAGTTCGGTGAGCGCGGCGCGGCGCAGTCGCCGTCGCGGCTGGCGCCACCACGACACCGCGACGAGGACGATCGTCAGGAGCAGTACGAGCAACGCCCACCAGCCGGGCGCCGGCGGCCACCAGCCGGGCGGCGGGGGCGCCCGGTCGGGCGCGAGCTGCGACAACCAATCCGCGTTCATGCCGCGAAGGGCGCGGCTCGCAGCAGCGGCGGCAGCGCCTCTTCGACGCGCTCCGCGGTGTCGAGCCGGATCGGCCGTCCCTGCAGGCGCGCCGCGATCTCCTCGACGCGACTCGCCCGCGTGCGCCACTCGTCGGTCCAGCGCGCGCGGGCGGCCGCGCCGTCGAGCGGCCGGACCCGCCCCGGCACGCCGCCGCGAAACCGGCCGTCGGGCAGACCTCGTTCCTCGAGCGCGTCGGTGATCCAGTACAAGCGGCATTCGGCGTGCGCGCCGAGCGTGAGCCAACGCGGATCGAGGTCCCGCGTGGCGCCGCAGAAGTCGCTGATCGCGATCACCAGACTGCCAGGGTGCACGAGCGGCGGCGCCGTTCGCAGCATCTCGCCGAGCGTCTCGGGGCGTGGTGCCGCCGGGGCGCGCGGCTGTAGTTCGACGAGCGAGCTCAACAGCGGCAAGGTACCCGCTTCGCGTGCGCGCGGCGGATGACAGCGCAGTTCGGTGCCGTTCGCGACGATCGCGCCGACCCGGTCGCCCGCGGCCGCCACCGCCCACGCGAGCAGCGCGCTGGCGCGCACCGCCAGCGCGGATTTCAACTGGCGGCGGCTGCCGAAGAACATGCCGGGCTGCAAATCGACCAGCAACCACACCGGCCGCTCGCGCTCCTCGCGGTAGAGCTTGGTATGCAGCCGGCCGCGGCGTGCCGTGACCCGCCAGTCGATGCTGCGCGAATCGTCGCCGGCGACATAAGGACGCACCTCCTCGAACTCGAGTCCCCGTCCGCGATGCGCCCCGCGATGGCTGCCGAGCCACTGCGCGCGCGCGACGCCCTCGACCCGCATCCCCGCCGCCCGCGCGGCGCCGCGCAGGCCGAGCAGTTCGTCGAGGTCCGGCAGCTTCACGGCGCCGGCACCCGGGCGAGCAGCTCTTCGACGCAGGCCTCGGCGGTCACGCCACGCGCCTGCGCGCCGTAGTCCAGCAGGATCCGGTGTCGCAGCGCGTCCGGCGCGATCGTCTGCACGTCTTCCGGGCTCACGTAGTTGCGGCCGTCGAGCCAGGCGAGCGCGCGGGCGCCGCGCTCCATCGAGATCGCCGCGCGCGGGCTAACGCCCCAACGGAGCCACTCGCCGAGCTTCGCGCTGTACGGCGCCGGTCGACGCGTCGCATCGACGATCGCGGCGATGTACTCGGCGACGGGATCGGACAGCACCAGTCCGAGCACGTCGCGGCGAGCCGCGAAGATCGTCTCCTGCGGCAGTCGCTGCGGCGGCGGCGGCAGTTCGCGCTGTGCGATCGCCTCGGCGCGCGCGAGCTGCATGATCCGCAAGGTGGTCGCCCGATCCGGATAGTCGACCGCGACGTGCAGCAGGAAACGGTCGATCTGGGCCTCGGGCAGCGGATAGGTGCCCTCCTGTTCGATCGGATTCTGCGTCGCCATCACGAGGAACAGCCGCGGCAGCGGGTAGGTCGACTGACCGACGCTGATCTGCCGCTCCGCCATCGCCTCGAGCAGCGCCGACTGCACCTTCGCCGGCGCGCGGTTGATCTCGTCGGCCAGGATGAGATTGTGGAACAGCGGGCCGCGCTGGAAGCGGAATCCGCCCTCCTCCGGCCGATACACCTCGGATCCGGTCAGGTCCGCGGGCAGCATGTCCGGCGTGAACTGGATCCGTTGCACGTCGCCCTCGACCGCGTGCGCGAGCGCCTTGATCGCCCGGGTCTTTGCGAGCCCCGGGGGTCCCTCGACCAGCAGGTGGCCGTCGGCGAGCAAGGCGACGAGCAATCGCTCGACGAGGGTTTCCTGGCCGATGATCTGACTCGACAAGTATTCGCGCAGCCGCTGGAACGCCGCTCGCCGGTCGGCCGGCGGCTGGCTGGGAGCGCCGGACGCTCCCGCGGGATTCGATGCGCGCTGATCGATGTTGGCTTCCGTCATCCGATCCTCCAGATCACTGTGATTCGCGATCGAGCGCCGCGGGCGCGTGCCCGGACGGTCTTGCTGGATGATCGACGGGCGACGATCGACTTCGGGCCGGGTCGGGCATCCTGCCAGCGGTCACGGGCCCGCGCCACGGCCCGGGACGGGGCCCGCCGACCCGTGCGATCCGGCGGTTTCGACCGGCAGGGTCGCGACGAAGTTCCGCTGCGCGCAGGGACTGCCGCGGCCGAGAGTCACCGCCCGGCGCCGCCATCCCGTCGGAAGCGGTAGGCCGGCGCCGGGCGCGCGATCTCAGGCCTTCTGCAGTTTCGCAGCCGCGTTCTCGTAGTTCGCGAGCTGGTTCAGGAAGTTGTCAGTGAAGTCCGGCCGGCGATTGCGGAAATCGACGTAGTACGCGTGCTCCCAGACATCCAGCACGAGCAGCACCTTGCCGTCGCCGGTCGCGAGCGGGGTGACCGCGTTCGGTGTCTTCACGATCTTCAGTTTGCCGGTCGGCGCGAGCACGAGCCATGCCCAGCCGGACCCGAACTGCCCCAGCGCGGCGGCCTTGAACTGCGCCTTGAATTGCTCGACGCCGCCGAAATCCTCGACCAGCTTCTTCTCGAGGACGCCGGGAATGCCGCCGCCATTCGGCGCCAGCGACTCCCAGAACACGCTGTGGTTCCAATGCTGCCCGGCGTTGTTGAACACCGGTTGCAGATCATCCTTGCCATAGGCGAGACGCACGACTTCCTCGAGCGACTTGCCTTTCAGCGCGTCGTTCTTCTCGATCAGGCCGTTCAACGCGGTCACGTAGGCGTTGTGGTGCTTGCCGTGATGCAGCTCCAGCGTCTCCTGGCACATGCCCCGCGCGCTCAAGGCACCGATGGCGAATGGCAAAGCAGGCAATGTAAAACTCATTCTGGTTACCTCCGGTAGTGCGGGCGCCCACCGAACGCCGCCGAGGCGGCGTGGCAAGGGCATAACGACCCTTTCCGGCGCGTCCGGGCGGCGCGCTCGTCAAGGGGCGGTTAGGGTACCACGGCCGCGGGGCTTCGTTGCCTCCAGACTCCTCGCGCATGGTGTCTCGCGCGCGGGCGTCGGATCTCACCGCGGTCCGAACTGCCTCGCGATCGCATCGCAAATCGGGTACCGTTCTCGCGATGGTCGGGCGGTTCGCCCTCGCGAACCTGAACCCCGGGGATTCGCCGTTCCGTGTGAGGAGGTCCCATGTCGAGCACACGCCGGTCGCCGTTCATATCCAGGGTCATCGGCGCAGCCGCGCTGATGATGATCGCCGCGTGGTCCACGATCGCGCAGGCCGGTGGAGGCCCGATCGGCATCGATCACGAGTGGTCGCTCGACCAAGGCGGGATCTGGGCACGCAAGTACCAGGTCGCGCTCGAGTTCGGCACGGTCGCGGTCGAAGCGGCCGGGAGCCTGTGGCTCGGTAATGACAACAAGCTCGGCCACACGTTCTGGCAGAGCGCGGACGCGTCGATCGTCGCGGGTCTCGGCGCGACGGCGCTGAAATACACGTTCAGCCGCGCAAGGCCCTATCAGGGCCGGGGCCCGAACGCCTGGTTCCAGGGAAGTTGCTGCCAAAGCTTTCCGAGCGGCGAAGTCACGCTGCAAGCGAGTTTCGTCACCCCGTTCATCGTCAACTACCGGCACGATGATCCGTGGATCTGGGCCCTCGAGGCGCTGCCGGTCTATGACGCGTTCGCGCGCCTGAAGAGCCAGGCCCACTGGCAGACCGACGTGCTCGCCGGCTGGGTGCTCGGCACGGCCGCCGGTTACTGGTCGACGACCCGGCACGTGCCGATCATGGTCGAGATCCTGCCGCACGGCTTGTCGGTCGGCTTCTACAAGAAATTCTGACGACCGGCGCGGAATCGGCCGCCACGCAGGATCACAGGTCGGTGTACTTCTTGCTGGTGCCGCGCGCGAGCGCGACCGGATACTTGAGCGCATTCAGCTCGAGCTTGCGGCGCGCGGCGCCGACCAGGTCCACCTCCAGCTTGTCGGCGAGCCGGAGCAGGTACAAGAACACGTCGGCGATCTCCATCGCGACCGCCTCGCGCTGGCGGGCGCTGAGGTCCT
>JAKBCG010000162.1 GCA_021808035.1 Pseudomonadota bacterium | reverse complement strand
GCAGGGCTCCCGCCGGACACCGCCGAGGAGAACATCCAGTCGCGGTGCCGGGGCGTGCTGTTGATGGGGATCTCGAACAAGACCGGCCGGATGCTGCTGACGACCGGCAACAAGAGCGAGATGTCGGTCGGTTACGCGACCCTGTACGGCGACATGGCCGGCGGCTTCGCGCCGATCAAGGACTGCAGCAAGCTGCTGGTCTACCGGCTCGCGCGTTGGCGCAATGCCGCTGCCGGCGTGATTCCCGATCGGGTGATCGAACGGCCGCCGTCGGCGGAGCTGCGCCCGGACCAGAAGGACACCGACAGCCTGCCGCCGTACGAGATCCTCGACCCGATCCTCGAGGCGTTCATCGAGGAGGACCTGTCGGTCGATCAGATCGCCGCCCGCGGCTTCGATCGGGCGATCGTCGGGCGCATCCTCGATATGGTTAAGCGCAACGAGTACAAGCGCCGCCAGGCGCCACCGGGGGTGCGCGTCAGCGGCCGGGCGTTCGGGCGCGACTGGCGTTACCCGATCACGAGCGGCTACGAGCCGCGCCGCAACTAAGGGCTTCGATCGGTGCTGCGAACGGCGCGCCTGCGCCGGTGCTCGTGGTCGCGCCGCGCCGAGGCGCCTACCAGAACTTCCACAGCCGCCAACGCTTCTTCGCCCGGGGCAATGGCTTCAAGGGCTTGCCGGCGTAGTTGAGGTCGTAGACCTTCTGCACGCTCGCCGCGAGATCGTTCATGTGCAGCTTCTTGTAGCCGGCGATCATCACCAGCAGCGCATGCTGCACCGCAGGAGAGCCGTCGTAATGCGACACGCAATACTTCGCGCGGTCGATCGCGGCGACGTAGGCGCCGCGTCGCATGTAATAGTCCGCGACGTGCATCTCGAAGTCCGCGAGGCGGTTGCGCAGATAGATCATGCGCTGGCGGGCGTCGGCCGCGTAGGGACTGCGCGGGAACTTCTTCAGCAGCAGCGCGAACGCTTCGAAGGATTTCTGCGAGTTCTCCGGCGGCCGTGCCGACAGGTCGACCTTGAAATAACGCTCGATGAAGTTGCGTTGTCTCGAGAAGTAGATCAAGCCCTTCATGTAATACGCGTAGTCGACCCGGACGTTGGTCGGATTCTCGCGGATGAAGGTGTTCGCGGCGTCGATCGCCGCGTGGGTCTGCCGGTTCTCGTAATTGGCATAGATCAGGTCGATCTGCGCCTGGTGCGCCTGTTCGCTGAACGGGAACCGCGCGTCGATCGCGTTGAGCTGCTTGATCGCGTTGCCGAAATCGCCGTCGTGCATGCTCTTCTGGGCTCGTCGATAGAGTATCTGCGGGCCGGCCTTGAAGTTCTCGCCGCGGTGATGGCAGCCGGTCGCGAACACGACGGCGGCGGCGGCCAGGGCGAGTGCCCGGGCGGAAAATCTCCAATCGCGCGATCTCACATGCGATTCCTTACAATGGTCTCGAGCCAGCAGGACGCGGCAGTATACCCGAAGCCCCCGAGTACCCTTCGAACATCCCGATGAGTGCGGAGTTCCAGACCTTGATCCTCGAGATCCCGCCCGAGATGGCCGGCGAACGGCTCGATCGGGCGCTCGCGCGACTGCTACCGCAACACTCCCGCAGCCGGATCCGGGGTTGGATCGATGCGGGCGACGTCGAGCGCGGCGGACGCCCCGGCCGGCCGAGCGAGTCCGTCGACGCCGGCGAGCGGGTCCGGGTGCGGCTCGGGGCGGCGCTCGCGCCCCCTGGCGCGGTGGAGCCCGAGCCGATCGCGCTCTCGGTCTTGCATCGTGACCGGGACTGCTTCGTGATCGACAAGCCGGCGGGCCTCGTCGTGCATCCGGGGGCGGGGAATCCGCGGCACACCCTGCAGAATGCGCTGCTCTCGCTCGATCCGGCGCTCGCGCAACTGCCTCGGGCGGGGATCGTGCATCGGCTCGACAAGGACACCAGCGGGCTGCTCGTCGTCGCCCGCACGCCGACGGCCCACACCGCGCTCACCCGGCAGATCGCCGAGCGCCGCGTCACGCGCGAATACCTGGCGGTTTGCCGCGGGGTGCCGACCGCGGGCGCCACGCTCGATCGTCCGATCGGCCGGGACCGCGTCGACCGGGTGCGCATGGCGGTGCGCGCCGACGGCCGCCACGCGGTCACGCACTTCCGGGTGCTCGAGCGGTTTCGTGCCCACGCGCTGCTCGGGGTGCGGCTCGAGACCGGGCGGACCCATCAAATCCGCGTGCACCTCGCGCACGCGCACCACCCGATCCTCGGCGACCCGCTGTACGGCGGACGTTTCCAGCGCCCGCGCGGCGCGAGCGACGTGCTGGTTGCGGCCCTGCGCGGCTTCGCCCGCCAGGCCCTGCATGCGACGCGCTTGAGCTTCGCGCAACCGCGCACCGGGCGGGTGTTGAGTGTCGAGAGCGCACCGCCGGCGGACTTCGCGCAGCTGCTGGATGTGCTGCGGCGGGACGCGGGCGCATGAGCGTCGAGTGGCTCACGCCGGACTGGCCGGTGCCGCCCGGGGTGCGGGCGCTCGCGACCTGGCGTGGCGGCGGCGTGAGCGGCGGTCCGTTCGCAAGCCTGAACCTCGGCGATCACGTCGGCGACGATCCGCACGCGGTCGCGAGCAACCGGCGCATGCTCGTCGCCGCGGCCGGGGTGCCGGCGGAGCCCGCCTGGCTGCGCCAGGTGCACGGGACGCGGGTCGCCGATCTCGATGCCGGCGTGCCGGATGGGCCGGCGGACGCCGCGGTCGCGCGCCGCCGTGGCCGGGTCGCGGCGATCCTGACCGCGGACTGTCTGCCGGTGCTGCTCGCGGCCGAGGACGGCGAGGCGGTCGCGGCCGCGCACGCGGGCTGGCGCGGGCTCGCCGCCGGGGTGCTCGAGGCGACGGTGCGGGCGCTCGGGGTGCCACCCGCGCGGCTGGTCGCATGGATCGGCCCGGGGATCGGCCGCAAGCACTACGAGGTTGGCCCCGAGGTCCGGGCGGCGTTCGCGTCCCAGGGGTCCGCGGTCGAACAGGCGTTTCAGGTGAATGCCCGGGGCAGGTATCTCGCCGACCTGCCACTGCTCGCCCGCCGCCGTCTCGAGGCGCTCGGGATCGAGCGGGTCGGTGCGACCGCGGATTGCACCTTCAGCGACACGAATCGTTATTTTTCGCATCGGCGCGACGGTCACTGCGGACGCCAGGCGACGCTGATCTGGATCGACTGAGCGGGTCGCGGGCTGTGGCCGGCGCTCGAGGTCACGGCGGTTGAATTGACGGGGTCTCGACCCCAACTACGGGGCATCTCGAGGGTTTTCGACACGGTGCCCCATGCGTATGGACAAGCTGACGACGAAGTTCCAGACCGCGATCGCCGACGCGCAGTCGCTCGCGGTCGGGCGCGATCACCAGTACATCGAACCGGTGCATCTGATGGCGGCGCTCCTTGACCAGCAGGGGGGCACCGCGCGGCCGCTGCTGCAGAAGGCGGGCGGGAACGTCGCGAAACTGCGCTCCGAGCTCGCCGGCGCGCTCGACCGGATCGCCAAGGTCGAGGGGGCGGGCGGCGAGGTGTTGATCGGCAACGAGCTCAACAAGCTCCTGAACGTCACCGACAAGCTCGCGCAGCAGCGCGGCGACCAGTTCATCTCGAGCGAGCTCTTCGTGCTCGCGGCCTGCGAGGATCGCGGCGAATTGGGGCGGATCCTGAAGGCGTGCGGCGTCGAGCGCGGCGCGGTCGACCGGGCGATCGCCGAGGTGCGCGGCGGCGCGAAGGTCGAGGACGCGAACGCCGAGGAGAACCGTCAGGCGCTCGAGAAATACACGATCGACCTGACCGAGCGGGCGACCCAGGGCAAGCTCGATCCGGTGATCGGCCGCGACGACGAGATCCGGCGCACGATCCAGGTGCTGCAACGGCGCACCAAGAACAACCCCGTGCTGATCGGCGAGCCGGGCGTCGGCAAGACCGCGATCGTCGAGGGGCTCGCGCTCAGGATCGTCAACGGCGAGGTGCCCGAGAGCCTGCGCAGCAAGCGGATCCTCGCGCTCGACATGGGCGCGCTGATCGCAGGCGCGAAGTTCCGCGGCGAGTTCGAGGAGCGGCTGAAGGCCGTGCTCAACGACCTCGCGAAGCAGGAAGGGCAGGTGATCCTGTTCATCGACGAACTGCACACGATGGTCGGCGCGGGCAAGGCGGAAGGCGCGATGGATGCGGGCAACATGCTGAAGCCCGCTCTCGCGCGCGGCGAACTGCACTGCGTCGGCGCGACCACGCTCGACGAGTATCGCAAGTACATCGAGAAGGACGCGGCCCTCGAGCGGCGCTTCCAGAAGGTGCTGGTCGACGAGCCGTCGGTCGAGGATACGATCGCGATCCTGCGCGGTCTCAAGGAACGTTACGAGGTGCACCACGGCGTCGAGATCACCGATCCGGCGATCGTCGCCGCGGCGACCTTGTCGCACCGTTACATCGCCGATCGGCAGCTCCCCGACAAGGCGATCGACCTGATCGACGAGGCTGCGGCGCTGATCCGCATGGAGATCGACTCGAAGCCCGAGGCGCTCGACAAGCTCGATCGGCGGATCATCCAGTTGAAGATCGAGCGCGAGGCGCTCAAGAAGGAGGACGACGAGGCCTCGCGCAAGCGCCTCGCGACCCTCGAGGACACGTTGCGGGGGCTCGAGAAGGAGTACTCGGACCTCGAGGAGGTGTGGAAGGCCGAGAAGGCGTCGGTCCAGGGGGCTGCGCACATCAAGGAAGAGCTCGAACGGGCACGCACCGATCTCGACGCCGCGCGCCGCGCGCAGGACCTGGCGCGGATGTCGGAGCTGCAGTACGGGCGCATCCCCGAGCTCGAGCAACGCCTCGCGAAGGCGTTGGAGGCGGAACAGAAGCCGACCCAGTTGCTGCGCAGCGAGGTCACCGACACCGAGATCGCGGAGATCGTCTCCAAGTGGACCGGGATCCCGGTCTCGCGGATGCTCGAGGGCGAACGCGAGAAGCTGCTGCGCATGGAGCAGGTGCTCGGCGCGCGCGTGGTCGGCCAGCAGGAGGCGGTCAAGGCGGTCGCGGATGCGATCCGCCGCTCGCGCGCGGGGCTCGCCGATCCGAACCGTCCGACCGGCTCGTTCATGTTCCTCGGGCCGACCGGCGTCGGCAAGACCGAGCTGTGCAAGGCGCTCGCCGAGTTCCTGTTCGACACCGAAGAGGCGATGGTCCGGATCGACATGTCCGAGTTCATGGAGAAGCACTCGGTCGCTCGTCTCATCGGCGCGCCCCCGGGCTACGTCGGCTACGAGGAGGGTGGCTACCTCACCGAGGCGGTGCGCCGCCGGCCGTACGCGGTGATCCTGCTCGACGAGATCGAGAAGGCGCATCCGGACGTATTCAACGTGCTGCTGCAGGTGCTCGACGACGGCCGGCTCACGGACGGTCAGGGCCGCACCGTGGACTTCCGCAACACGGTCGTGATCATGACCTCGAACCTCGGCAGCCAGGTGATCCAGGAGCTCTCCGGCGAGGCGAACTATTCGAAGATGAAGGCGGCGGTGCTGCAGGTCGTCGGCCAGCACTTCCGGCCCGAGTTCATCAACCGGGTCGACGAGATCGTCGTGTTCCACCCGCTCGGCCGCAGCGAGATCCGTGCGATCGTCGACATCCAGCTCGGCCGGCTGCGCCAGCGCCTCGCGGAGCGAGACATCCAGCTGCGGCTCGACGATGATGCGCGCGACAAGATCGGGGAGGCGGGTTTCGACACGGTCTACGGGGCGCGTCCGCTCAAGAGGGCGATCCAGTCGCAGATCGAGAACCCGCTCGCGCAGGCGATCCTGCGCGGCGACTTCGCGGCCGGCGACGTCGTGATCGCGAAGCTCAAGCGCTCGGAGCTGGTGTTCGAGAAGGAGCGCTTGCACTGACGGGCGCTCCGTTGGAGGATGCCGCCGCGCCCCGCGCGCCGTCCGGGACGGCGCGGGCGGGCGTGACGGCACGAGTTCATCGATCGGGAATGAGGACGTTCATGCCTTTCTACGAATATCAATGCAAGCGATGCGGCCACACCCTCGAGGCGATGCAGAAGATCCACGACGCGCCGCTG
>JAKBCG010000161.1 GCA_021808035.1 Pseudomonadota bacterium | reverse complement strand
CCCGCGCGCCACCTGCGCCCCGCCCACGTACAGCTCCCCAGTCACCCCAGCAGGCACCGGCTCGCCCTGCTCGTCCAGGATGTAAATCCGCGTGTTCGCCACCGGTCGCCCGATCGGCAGATCTCGTGCCGGCAGCTCGCGCTCGCTCGCAATTTCAATCGTGGTCACGAAGACGGTCGTCTCGGTCGGACCGTAGACGTTGCGTATCGAGCAATGACCGCTGCCCGGGTATGCAAGCCATCGGCGCAGGTGTGCCACTTCCGCCTTCTCGCCCCCGATCACGATGCGGGTCATGCAGCGCGGCGGCGCCAGACCCGGTCGATAGTCACCGACCAACGACGCCCAGTGGTGCCAGAACGCGGTCGGAAACGCGCCGATCGTGACCCGCTGAGTCGCGAGAAAACCGACGAAGGACTCGTCGGGAATTTTCATGTAGGGCGGCGTCAACACGAGCGCCGCGCCATGCGCGAGCGCGCCGAAGATCTCGAGGACGGAGCCGTCGAATCCGTAGGAGAAGAAGTGCAGCATCCGGTCGGCGCAGGTCACGCGCAGTGCCTCCGCGCCGTGCGAGATGAGATTGACCGCCTGTCGGTGCTCGACCATCACGCCCTTGGGTCGACCGGTGGAGCCCGACGTGTAGATCACGTACGAGAGGTGCCGCGGCTCCACCCCGCTCTCCTCCCGGCCGAGATCCCGTTGGTCCTCGCGGCTCGCCGCCTGCGCCGAGTTCTCCAGGATCTCGACCCCAGACCCCACGAATCGATCCCGCAAACTCGGCTGCGCGATCAGTACCCGCGCGTCACTGTCCTGCAACACCCACCGCAGCCGCTCCGCCGGATGCGCCGGGTCCAGCGGTACGTAACAACCACCCGCCTTCAGCACGCCCAGGATCGACACGATCATCCCGACGTCGCGTTCGAAGCAAATCGCCACCCGAGCGTCCGGCCCGACCCCGAGCGCTCGCAACTGCCGCGCGAGTCGGTTCGCCCGCGCGTTCAGCTCCCCGTAGCTCAGCGTCTCGCTCTGCGACACCACCGCCGGCGCGCCCGCGTCCCGTCGCGCCTGCTCCTCGATCAGCTCGTGCAGACAACGATCCCGGGCCGCGAGACGGCCCTCCCGCTTCACGTCCATGAATTTTCTCCGACCGAAAGATGCGCTTGGCGCAATGGGAAAGCGGCTCGTGCGAAACGGTGGATCACCGTTCGCGCCAACACTCCCCCATCGGAAGATTACGGCGCCGGATTTGGCGCTGCGTCTCGGAGTTTTTGGCTTATCGTCTCAGCGATGAAGCGCCACTGCGCGTGAGCTGACGCCATTGCCGAGGCGTCATCCCGAACGCCGCACGAAAGACGCGGCTGAACGAGGATGGATCGGAGAATCCCACGTGGGCGGCGATCTGCCCGAGCGGTCGCGGCCGCGGATCCTCGAGGAGCGCTTGGGCTTTTTGCAAGCGGATGTCGCGCAACACCTCCGCGACCGACAACCCCTGCGTCGCGAAGGCTCGATACAGGTGAGCGCGCGAACAACCGATCGCGACCGCGATCGACGACGCGGTCAGCTGCGGATTGCCGCAGTACGTCTCCATCATCCGGCGAGCCGACAAATACACCATTTCGTACGCGACCGGTCGGTCGACGTCGCTCGTACCGCCGAATTGTTGCTTCAGACCGAACGTCACGAGGCCGGCCGCCGAGCGGATCACCTCTGCCACGGCCGGCTCGCTCAAGTCCTTCAGGTGATGCAATAGCGCCTGCAGCTGCGCGAACGCGATCGCCAACAGGCCCCGGCTCTCGACGCCGAGGACGGCATGCGGACCGGACAGCGGGTCGCGCGTGATCACCTCGATCGCCGGCTCGCGTGGCAACACCAGATACACATGCGACAAGTCGGCGGACCCCCGGGTACGCAAGGGCCTGCGTCCGTCGATGAGATAAAGGCGATTGCCCGGGCGCATCGGGAGCTCATGTTTCCCGGCGCTCGAGATCGCGCCACCGGACATCACCGCGCTGAACAGGAAATAGTTCGCCGAACTGAGCCGTCCGAAGCGGCTTTCGATCTCCCCGCTTCGAGTGAATCCGAAGACGGTCCCGTCCGGCAAGCGATAGCGAAGCACCTGCGCTTCGAGCCCGCGCGCGGCGGACTTCGTGAGCGGATTCAGCTCAACCGTCGGATGCCACGCGCGCCACTGATCGAATCGCTCCGACGGCGACACCGTCAACGTGCTTCGCCGATCGATGAAAGCCGGTAGCGGCGCGTCGAAAACCGACTCCGTGGTCACCTTGCCCCGTCCCTGCGACCGACTTGCACGCTTCCTGGACCGCGCCCTGCCCGGGCACCTCGGGAGCACCCGACGAGCGAGCAAGACGTGCCGAAGAACACTCGATCAAGCATCACGAAACCCGCTGGGTTCGTCAAGTCTCGCCACGAGCCGCTCCGCGCAGCGGTCCGGCGCATGACAATCGTGTGACACGCGGCGTGCCGAAGCGCGATGCGCCCCGAGTCCTCGGGTTCACGGATCGCGGCAGAGCGGGTCGGTGGACTCGGCAGGTCACAACCCCTCGATGCGGACGAGCTTCGAGCGACCGGACAGACCCGATTTGATCGTCACCGCGGATCGGGGGCAGCCGAAGTGCTCGGCGACGAGCGCGACGAGTTCCGCGTTCGCCTTTCCATCGACCGGCGGCGACCGCAGCTGTGCCCGCCACGAGCCGTCGGGTTCCGGCGAGAGACTCTGGATACGCGAATTCGGCTTGACCTTGATGCGCACCATCATCGCGGCGCTCCTCCACCGTCCCCACAGCGGGCCGGGCTCGGTCCGACGGATCGATCATCGCATGTTTTCGACCGGCGGACGGACGGGTATATTTTGCAGCTGACGATCGACCGCGGATCGCGACGGATCGGAGTTTGTGGATTGTTCGAGAACTTCTCGCGGCTCTGGGTCATCGTTGCGCTCGCCAGCGAAATTCGCACCGACCGATTGACACCGTTCGTGATCGCCGGTGAGCGAGTCGTACTGTTTCGGGACGCGGCCGGCAAAGTCGCCGCGCTGGTCGATCGCTGCCCGCACCGCGGCGTCGCTTTGTCGCTCGGCAACGTTCGCGACGGGATCGTCGAGTGCCCGTTCCACGGCTGGCGATTCGACCGCGACGGCCGCAATTGCCGGGTGCCCTGGAATCCCGACGCCAAGTCGGAGCGCCTCGGCGCGCAGGCCTTGATCGTGCGCGAGCACCAGGGGCTCGTCTGGCTGTACACCGGATTCGATCCGGACGACGAACCGGTGCCGATCGAGGCGCTGCGCCGGAACGACGTCGCGCTGTGCGCGCAGTCCTCGGTATGGGATGCGCACTGGACTCGGGTGATGGAGAACATGCTCGACACGCCGCACTTGCCGTTCGTGCACCGTGCGACGATCGGACGCCGGCTCGCTCCCTACGTCGATCGCCCGATGCGGATGCACTGGCAGTCGACTCCGTACGGCGCGGACATCACCCGCGAGGTCGACGGAGAAGCCGCAGGAAGCGGCCGGCTCGCGTACCGGTTTCCCAATGCGATGGAACTCGTGATCGACCCGCCGGGCCGGCTGTTTCGCCTGCTCGCGGTGTGCACGCCGGAACTCGAAGGTCGAACTCGATTGACGCTGATCACGGTCCGCAATTTCGCGAAGACGCGATTGCTCGATCCCGTGTTTCGACGGATGAATGCCCGCATCGCGGCGGAAGATCGACGCATTGTGGAGTCCTCGGTTCCTCGCGAGGTTCCGCCCGCGTCGCGGGAGGTCTCGGTCGCTACCGATCGACCGACTCTGGCGTTCCGCAAGATCTATTTCGATCGGATCCGGGGCGCCCGAGAGGATCCACAGGAGTATCGACGATGAACCGACGCGCGCTCGCCGTGCTGCTCTACTGTGGCGTGTTCACCGCGAGGGGCGCCGAGCCAGCGCGCACGCCGGACTTCAAAGCGACCGAGACCCGTACGACGGGGTCCGTTACCGTGAATGGAGCGCGGATCGACTACCGAGCGGTCGCCGGAACGCTCGTCGTGCATCCGCAGGGCTGGAAGGCGGACGCGGCGCCCGGCGACCCGAAGAATCCGGCGGCCGAAGCATCGATGTTCTACGTCGCTTATTTTCGTCGCGGTGTCCGGGCCGCAGACCGCCCGATCACCTTCTTGTTCAACGGCGGTCCCGGCTCCTCCTCCGTCTGGCTGCACATGGGCGCGTTCGGGCCGGTCCGGGTGCTCACCGCCGATCACACCCACACGCCGCCGGCACCGTACCGGTTGGTGAGCAACGACGAGAGCCTGCTCGACGCGAGCGACCTCGTGTTCGTCGACGCGCCCGGTACCGGCTTCAGCCGGATCGGCGGGCCGAACGCCGACAAGTCTTTCTACGGCGTCGATCAGGACATCCACGCGTTCGCGGTGTTCGTCCGGCAGTTCCTGTCCCGATACGATCGCTGGAACTCGCCGAAATACCTGTATGGCGAGAGCTACGGCACGATGCGCGCGGCGGGCCTCGCGCTGGCATTGCAGCGGGAGGACATCGACCTCAACGGGGTGATCCTGCAATCGCTGATTCTCGACTGGGACTTGATGCCGGACGATCCGCGGCTCAATCCGTCGGTCGACCTGCCGTACGTCGTCGCCTTGCCGAGCTACGCGGCGACCGCCTGGTATCACCACGTGCTGCCGGGACCACCGCAGCACCTGCGAACCCTGCTCGACCGGGTCGAACGTTTCGCGACGACGGATTACGCGCTCGCGCTGATGCAGGGCAACGAGCTGCCCGCGGTTGAGCGGCGCAGGATCGCCGGCGAATTGCATGCCGACACCGGCCTGCCGATCGCGTATCTCCTGAAGTCGGATCTGCGAATCGAGTACGGCGCCTTTCAAAAGGAGCTGCTCGCGAAACAGGATCTGACCACCGGCACGCTCGACACCCGATTCACGGGGCCCACCCTCGATCCGCTCAGTCGACTCGCCGAATACGATCCACAGAGCGCGGCGATCAGCTCGGCCTACGTGTCCGCGTTCAATGCCTACGTACGCGAAACCTTGCATTACGGTAAAGGGATGGACTACCGGCCCGGGATCCCGGTCTATGGCCGCTGGGACTACCGGCACGAGCCGCCCGGCGCGCATCGCGAGCTGATCGCGTTGCCGAACGTGCTGCCGGATCTCGCGGTCGCGATGAAGCGCAATCCGGACCTGCAGGTGATGGTGAACAGCGGTTATTTCGACATCTCGACGCCGTACTACGAAGGCTGGTTCGAACTGCACCACCTGCCGATTCCGCCGACGCTGCAACACAACATCGAGTATCGGTACTACCGCTCCGGGCACATGATCTACGTGCATTTGCCAGCCCTGAAACAGCTCCACGACAACGTCGTGGCGTTCATTCGCCGGACCGATCATGTGAATTGATCCGGCCATCCACGATCGTCGATAAATTCTGATCGCGATCAGAAAAAATCCCAAAAAATCACGCGGGTATTGATCGCGGCCGGCGGCCGGGAGTATACCGTATGCAAGAATTACGGTCCCCGGGAATGTTGCGAATCCGCCACGATGCGCCTCGACCCGCGAACGATCCTGCAGGAAATTGCGGTTCACCCACGGTGGCGCGAACTCGACGCGTTCACGTTCCTCGAACCCGATATCGCGCGGCGTTTCGATGAGGGCAGGAGCGGTGCCTGGCCGCTGGTCACGACGGTCCCGAGCACCCTGGACCGTGCGACGCTCGCCGGATGCCAGATCGTCGTCAAAGACAATATCGATGTCGCCGGCATGCCCTGCACGCTCGGAACCCCGGCGCTGCGGCATCACGTCGCGACGCGCGATGCCGTGGCGATCGCGCGACTCCGAGCCGCCGGCGCCGAGATCGTCGGCAAGACGAACCTGCATGAGCTCGCATACGGGATCACCAGCAACAACGCCGCCTTCGGCCCCGTCCGCAATCCGCATGATCTAGGGTGCTTCGCCGGCGGCAGCAGCGGCGGCACCGCGGCGGCGATCGCCGCCGGGCTCGTGCGGGCGGGACTCGGCACGGACACCGGCGGGTCCTCCCGGATCCCGGCCGCTTTGTGCGGA
>JAKBCG010000160.1 GCA_021808035.1 Pseudomonadota bacterium | reverse complement strand
GATCTGGACGCGATCCGCCAGGCGGACCACGTCGTCGACCTCGGCCCCGGCGCGGGGGTGCATGGCGGTCGCGTGGTCGCGCAAGGCACGGCGGATGAAGTGGCGGCCCATCCGGAATCCATCACCGGTCGATACCTCAGCGGGACGCTGCGCATCGAGGTGCCGCGTGAGCGGCGGCGCGCGGACCCGAAGCGTCTGCTGAGAATCGTCGGCGCGCGCGCGAACAACCTGAAGTCCGTGACCGCGGAGTTCCCGATCGGTCTGTTCACCTGCGTCACGGGCGTATCCGGCTCCGGGAAATCGACGCTGATCAACGACACCCTCTATCGGGCGTCGGCGGCGCGGTTGAACCACGGCGCGGCGTCGGGCGCGCTCTTCGACCGGATCGACGGCCTCGAGCACGTCGACCGCGTGATCGAGATCGACCAGAGCCCGATCGGCCGGACCCCGCGCTCGAACCCGGCGACCTATACCGGGCTGTTTGCGCCGATTCGGGAGATCTTCGCGACGATGCCCGAGGCGCGCGCGCGCGGCTACGGGTCCGGACGCTTCAGCTTCAACGTGAAGGGTGGCCGCTGCGAGGCCTGTCAGGGCGACGGCGTGATCAAGGTCGAGATGCATTTCCTCGCGGACGTCTACGTGCCCTGCGACGTCTGCCACGGCCAGCGGTACAACCGCGAAACGCTCGAGGTGCGATTCAAGGGAAAGAACATCCACGACGTGCTCGAGATGACGATCGAGGAGGCGGCGCCGTTCTTCGCGGCGGTACCGGCGGTGCACCCGAAGCTGCAGACGATGCTCGACGTCGGTTTGGCCTACGTGCGGCTCGGTCAGAGCGCGGCGACGTTGTCCGGCGGCGAGGCGCAGCGCGTGAAGCTGTCGCGCGAGCTGTCCAAGCGGGCGACCGGACGGACGCTCTACATCCTCGACGAGCCGACGACCGGTCTGCACTTCTCCGACATCGCGCTGCTGCTGCAGGTCCTGCGACGGTTGCGGGACGAAGGCAATACGGTGATCGTGATCGAACACAACCTGGACGTGATCAAGACCGCCGATTGGATCGTCGACCTCGGCCCCGAAGGCGGCGACGGCGGCGGACGCGTCGTCGCGGCGGGCACGCCGGAGGCGATCGCCGGCGATCCCGCGTCGATCACGGGGCGTTACCTGCAAGGATCGCTCGCGCGGGCCGGTGCGGCCGAGTGCCCCGAAGACCGACCGTCGCGCCGACGCCGCGCCTGAGGCCGCCAGGGACACCGATGGACGTCTATCTGATCCGCCATACCCGTCCCGACGTTGATCCGGAGGTCTGCCACGGCCGTCTCGACGTTCCCCCGGCCGCCGATTTTCCCGCCGGGACGGAGCGCATCCCCGCGATGCTCGTTGTCGGCACGCCGATCATCACGGCGGCGGCGGGTCGCTGCCGACGCCTCGCCGACCACCTGGGTCGGGAGCTCGGCTCGCAGGTCAGCGTCGACGACCGCCTGCGGGAAATGGACTTCGGCCGCTGGGAGGGCCGTCGCTGGCGCGACCTCCCCCGCGCGGAGACCGATGCGTGGAGCCGGGAATTCTGGAACCAACCGCCGCCGGATGGAGAGTCGTACGCGGCGATGCACGCGCGGGTCGTCGCGGCCTGGGAGGCGATGTTGGCGCGCCCCGCCGAGACGCTCGCGGTCGTCGGTCCGATCGGGCCGCTGCGGGCCTTGCTGACGATCGCGCTCGACCTGCCGCCCGAGACCTTCGTGCGGGTGCACCTCGACCACGGCGGGATCAGCAAGCTGTCGGACGCGACGGGCGGGTGGCGTCTGGATTACTCGAATCGCTGAATCGACGGGGCACGGACCGGGACCGGCCCGCCCCCCCGACGGGAGCCGCGGATGACGATGCGCCGGATGATTCGAACGGTTGAGCAAGCGGCGATCGGCGCGGCGTTGCCGCTGCTGCGACGTCTGGACCCGGAAAGCGCGCATGCGCTCGGGCTCGTGGGGCTGGCATGCCTGCGGCCGATCTGGCCTCGCGCCGAGCCGCGCCGGGCGCTCGCGCTCGACGTCGCGGGCCTGCGGTTCGAGCATCCGCTGGGGCTCGCTGCCGGTTTCGACAAGAACGCCGACTACCTCGATGCGCTCGGTGCGCTCGGATTCAGTCACGTCGAGATCGGCACGGTGACGCCGCGCCCTCAGCCGGGCAACCCCCGGCCGCGGATGTTCCGCTTGAACGCCGAGCGCGCGCTCGTGAACCGGATGGGGTTCAACAACAAGGGAGCCGAGCACGTCGCCGCGCGCCTCGAACGGCGATCCTACCGGGGCCTCGTCGGAATCAGCATCGGCAAGAACTTCGACACCCCGATCGAACGCGCCGGTGACGACTACCTCGCGGTGTTCCGCAGGCTTTACAGTCATGCCGACTACTTCGCGGTGAACGTCTCCTCGCCGAACACCGCGAGGTTGCGCGAGTTGCAGGAGCGGGACGCGTTGGCACGGGTCGTCACCCCGCTGGTGGCTGCCCGGGCGGAACTCGTTCGCCGCGGCGCGCGGCGCGTGCCGGTGTTCGTGAAGATCGCACCCGATCTCGACGCCGAGACGGTCGATCACCTGGCCGACGAATTCCCCGCGCTCGCGATCGACGGCGTGATCGCGACGAACACGTCGAACCAGCTGCAGCGGTTCGCCGCGGCGCTCCCGCCCGGGGCCGCCGGCGGACTGAGCGGCGCGCCTTTGCACGAGAAGTCGCTCGCGGCGATCGCACGGCTGCGTGCACGCCTGCCGCGCGATTTTCCGATCATCGGCGTCGGCGGGATCGTCGACGCCGCGTCGGCGCTCGCGACGCTCGCGGCCGGCGCGAACCTGATCCAGGTGTACACCGGATTCGCCTATCGCGGCCCCGCGCTGCTCGAGGAGATTCTCGACGCGCTCGAACGCCGCGCATCCGGCCGCGCGGCATGAGCGGTGGCGGTGTTATCGTAGCGATCGGGATTCAACGCATCACGAGGGACAGACCTTGACCCAAAGAACCGCCGTGAGGACGCGTCACCGCGTCGGTCGTCGCGACGCCGAAGAGGCCATCCGCACCCTGCTGCGCTGGGCCGGCGAGGATCCGGGCCGGGAAGGCCTGCGGGACACGCCAAAACGCGTCGTCAGTGCGTACGCGGACTGGTTCTCCGGCTACTCGGTCGATCCGGGCGCTTACTTGCGACGCACGTTCGAGGAGGTCGAAGGCTACGACGAGATGGTCGTGCTGCGCGACATCGCGTTCGAGTCGTTTTGCGAGCACCACATGGCGCCGATCATCGGCCGAGCGCACATCGGCTACCTGCCGACCGACCGGGTCGTCGGGATCAGCAAGCTCGCTCGCGTCGTCGACGGCTTCGCGCGGCGCTTCCAAGTCCAGGAGAAACTCACGGCGCAGATTGCGGCCTGCATCAACGACGTGCTGAAGCCGCGCGGCGTCGGCGTCGTGATCGACGCCGTCCATCAGTGCATGACGACGCGCGGCGTGCACAAACGGGGCGTCTCCATGGTCACGAGCAGCATGCTCGGGACGTTCCGCAAGGACGGCAGCACCCGGGCCGAGTTCCTGCGTTTCATCGACATCGAGCGCAAGGGCGCCGCCTAGCCGCGCCGGTCGGCGGTGGACTGCGGCGCGTTCGCGGCCGCCGGGCCGCCGGGCGCCGCCCCGGCGGCGGGGATCAACTCCACCGACAGACTGTAGCCGTGCCGCTCGCCCGGCGCGAGCGCGCCGACCCCGACGACGTGCCGCGCGATGCGCTCGCCGAGCCGATTGGTGATCGACACGACGACGCAATACTCGCAGCCCTGCTCGACGGATTCATGGCCGATCGTGCCTTCGATGCGCATCGCAATCCGGCCGGCCGGCCGCCCCCCGCCGGCGGAAGGTCCGCCGGCCGAGGGATTGAACCGCAGATGGTGCTGGCACGCCGGGCACACGCTCGCGCTCGCGAGGATCGTGGCCTTGCAATGAGGACAGACTCGCGTCGCGCCGATGGATCCCTGGCGCGCGGCGCTCATCGGCCGCTGTCGAGCTTCGGCGGCTTCTCGTCTCCCCAACCGAACTCGACGTGTCCGCGCATCCGCGAGCCGGCGGCGACCGTGATCGAGCCGGCCTTGACGTCACCGACGATCACCCCGCCGTCGAGCACGTCGACGCGCTTGGCCGATTCGATGTTGCCTTGCAATTCGCCGCCGACGACCACGACCCCCGCAAGCACCTGACCGGTCAGGTGCGCGCCCGGCTCGATGTTGAAATTCCCATCGATCCGCACGTCGCCTTTGAACCGGCCCGCGATGCGGACGTTGCCCGATCCCTCGATCTTGCCCTCGATCGTGATGTTCGCGGCGATCATCGAATCGCCGCCGTCGGCCGGTTCGCGCGCCTTGCGCGCCGCGGGCGGCGGTGACGGAGACGGCTCGGGCGTCGGCCGATCGATCGACGGGGACGGACTCGAGGAGTGGCCAGTCGGGCCCGGTGTAGTGATTTCCTTCCAGAGCGCCATCGCGTTGCCTCCCTCCGGTAACGGTGAACGTGACGAAAAAACACAGATTAACCGTGGTTCATGATCCAACCCCAGTGTCTTTGATTGGCGACGACCCGCGCCGGTGCGCGCCCGGATACCAGTTCCAGCGCCCGGCCACGCTCATGAATGCCGGCACGACCACCCCACGGATCACGGTCGCGTCGACCAGCACCGAGACGCACAGGCCGACGCCGATCATCTTGAGCGCCGGCAGCGCCGCGCCGGCGAAGGCCCCGAACACGACCGCCATGATCAGGCCCGCACCCGTGATCACCGGCGCGACCGCGGCCAGGCCGTCGACGGTCGCCCGCTCGTTGTCACCGTGCGCGAGATATTCGCGCTGGATCCGGAACAGCAGGAACAGTTCGTAATCCATCGAAAGCCCGAAGCTGAGGCAGAAGATCATCAACGGAACCTCGAGCGCGATCGCGGCGAACGGTCGCTCGAGCCCGACCAGACCACCGAACCAGCCGAACTGGAAGATCGCGACGACCGCGCCGTAACCCGCCGCGATCGCGAGCAGGTTCGCGACGACCGCCTTGACCGGGAGCACCACGGAACGAAACGCGGCGAACAGCAACACGAGCGTCGCCGCAACCACGAATCCAAACACTTTCGGGAAGCTGTGCCACATCGCCGAGTCGAATTCGTTGTAATACACGGGCGTGCCACCGACGATCGCGCGGAACGGGCCGGACGGCTGCATCCGTTGCAGCACGCGCGCGAGCGCCTGCGCCTGCGTCAGGGAGACGCCGCGCACCGGCGAGACGTCGAACAGGCCGGCGCGGCCGTCGCGACTGAGATACGCGGCACGCGCGGCCGGCTCGGACACCGACAACGGCGAGGCAACCGCGGCGACACCGGGGATCGCCGCGAGGCGGCGCGCGTACGCGGCGAGCGCCTCTCGATGCGACGCGGCGAGCAACGGTGCGCCGTCGGTCCGGCGAACGATGACCCGCAAGTCGAGCCCCGCATCGTCGTAGTTGAGCGCGGTGAGCATCTGCATGCCGACCCGCGACTCCATCCCCTTCGGCAGGAACCACGGTTCGTTGGAGAAGCCGCTGTGCGCGCCCAGGATGGGTGACGCGAACGCGGCGAGCATCAGGCCGGAGAACGCGAGGCTCTGCACCGGACGCCGGGTCGTCCAGCGGGCAAGGCGCCGCCAGACCGTCGCGCGACCGGCGCGTTTGAACGCACCGACGCCGACCGGCCAGCGCTCGATCCGTCGCCCGAGGAGCGCCAGGCACGCGGGCAACAGCGTGAGGGCCGCGAGCACCGCGACGACCACGACCAACGCACCACCGATCCCGACGCTGCGAGTCTCCAGGATCGGACTGAACAGCAGTCCGAGCAGCCCGATCGCGACGGTCGAACCGGACCAACCGATCGTCCGGCCGGCCTCCGCGACCGTCCGCGCAACCGACTCGACGATGTCCGCACCGTCGAGATGCTCCCGGAAATCCTTGACCATCAACAACGAATAGTCGATTCCGACCGCGAGGCCGATCATCGTGACGACGTTACCCAGCAGGTTCGACACCGGCATCGCACGCGCCAGCAGGAACGCGGCGCC
>JAKBCG010000159.1 GCA_021808035.1 Pseudomonadota bacterium | reverse complement strand
CCGTAATCGGTGCGCAGCTCGGCGACACCGAGCCCCGCGAGCAGCACGAGCCGCACGGCCCCGCCCCGCACCTTCTTGTCCATGCCGATCAGCGCGCGCGCGCGCGCGGCCCCGATTCGCGGCGCCGCGAGATCGAGGCCGGCCGCACTCAGCAGCGCGCGCAGCCGCCGCGGCACCGCGCGATCCACGAGCCCGATTCGCGCGGAGAGATCCGCGGCGATCGCGAGGCCGATCGCCACGGCCTCGCCGTGCAGGTAGCGCTCGTATCCGGTCGCCGCCTCGATCGCATGGCCGAAGGTATGACCGAAATTGAGGATCGCCCGTACGCCGTCCTCGCGCTCGTCCCGCGCGACGATCGCGGCCTTGATCTCGCATGAGCGCGCGATCGCCTCGACCAGCGCCTGCGGGTCGCGCGCGAGCAGGCGCGGAACCGCATGCTCGAGCCATTCGAACAGCGCGGCGTCGGCGATGCATCCGTACTTGACGACTTCCGCGAGACCGGCGCGCAGCTCGCGGTCGGCGAGCGTCCCGAGGCAATCGGTGTCGGCGATCACCGCGACCGGCTGGTGGAACGCTCCGATCAGGTTCTTGCCGCCCGGGTGATTCACGCCGGTCTTGCCGCCGACGGAGGAGTCCACCTGCGCGAGCAAGGTGGTGGGGAGCTGGACGAAACGGATCCCCCGTTGATAGCACGCGGCCGCGAAACCGCCGATGTCGCCGACCACCCCGCCGCCGAGCACGACCAGCGTCGCATCGCGATTGAAGCGTTGCTCGACGAGCGCGTCGAACACCCGGCTCGCGGTCGCGAGCGTCTTGTGGCGCTCCCCGTCCGGCAGGATGCACTCGCCGATGCGCCGCCCGGGCAGGCCCGCGCGCACGCGCGAAAGGTACAGCGGCGCGACCGTCTCGTTGCTGAGCAGGAGCAGGTCCGCGCCGGGGACGCGCTGCGCGAGCGTCGCACCGTCGCCGAGGAGGCCCGGTCCGATGTCGATCGGATAGGTCGCTCGGCCGAGCTCGACGTTCACGGTTCTCACGGAACGGGATTATACGGAGGCCCGTCGGTCTTGGCCCGCTGAAGCTCGCGCAGGATCTCCTCGGCGACCGCGCCGACCCGGCGGCCGTCGGTCGATACCGTGAGGTCGGCGGTCTCGGCGTACAGCGGCGCGCGCTGGTCCAGGAGGTCTTTCAGCACGCGCGCCGGATCGGCAACCGACAGCAGCGGGCGGTGCCGCGCGTGACGGGTCCGGGCGAGCTGCTGGGCGACCGAAGTCTGCAGGTAGACCACGACGCCGCGCTCGGCGAGCACCCGCCGGTTCGCGGGGTCGATCACCGCCCCGCCGCCGGTCGCGAGCACGATGCGCTCGAGCGCGGTCAGCCGTTCGATCGATTCGCGCTCACGCGCGCGAAAGCCGGCCTCGCCTTCCTGCTCGAAGATGTAGCCGATGTCGACGCCGGTGCGCGCGATCACGTCCGCGTCGCTGTCGCGAAAGGCGAGCCCGAGCAGGCGCCCGAGCTGGCGGCCGACGGCGGTCTTCCCCGACCCCATCGGCCCGATCAAGAACACGTTGGTCTTGCCGAACATCTCGGCTGCGCATGATAGAACAGGTCGCGCCGAACCGGGCGCCCGCCGACGCGCCCGGCGCAGGGCCGGTCGCGTCGGCGGGCCGGCGTCGCGTCGCGCGTCAGTAGAGGTTCGATCCCTCGCGCAGGATCTTCGGCGTGATGAAGACCAGCAACTCGGTCTTGTCGTTGATCCGTGTCGTGCTCTTGAACAGGTGCCCGAGCACCGGAATGTCACCGAGGTAGGGGACCTTGTCCGCGCTGTTGCTCTTGGTCGTGCCGAGAATGCCGCCGAGCACGACCGTCTGCCCGTCGTTGACCAGCACCTGGGTGACGATCCGGCGGGTGTCGATCGACGGCACCGTGCCGCCGGTTGCGCTCTGCACGTTCTGACCGACCGCGTCGTCGCGAATGTCGATGTCCAGCAGCACCCGGTTGTCGGGTGTGACCAAGGGCGTGACCTTCAGCGAGAGAACCGCATCCTTGAACTGGGTCGTGGTCGCGCCGCTCGACGCGGACTGCTGGTACGGAATCTCCACGCCCTGCATGATCGTCGCCTCCTTCTGGTTGGCGGTGATCACGCGCGGCGAGGAGATGACCTCGCCCCGGCCCTCGTTCTGGGCGGCGGACAGCTCCAGATTGACCAGGTAGCTGCTGCCGAGCAGCGACACACCGATCGCCCCGGCCGGATTCGCGACCGGGAGATTGATCTGGTATTGATTGCTGAGCGACGGCGAGGTGAGCGCGGTCGCATTGTTGGCGCCGCCGCCCGCCGAGGTCAGCACGCCGTTCGCGCCCACGCCGTTGCCGCCCACGGTCAGCAGTCCGTTGTTGCCATTCGACTGCACGGTCGACACGCCGAAGCGCGCGCCGAGATCGCGCTCGAAACTGTCGGTCACGACGACGATGCGGGCCTCGATCAGCACCTGTTTCACCGGCACATCGAGCTTGCGGACCAGCGCGCGGATGCTCGCGAGCCGTTCATCGGTGTCCTTGATCAACAGGGTATTGGTGCGCTCGTCGACCGAGAGCGCGCCGCGCGACGACAGCATCGAGTTCTTGCCGCCGCCCGCCTTGATCAGCGCGGCGAGGTCCGACGCCTTGGCGTAGCTGACCTGCAAGAACTCGGTGTGCAGCGGCTCGAGCTGCTGGATCTGGTTGCGCGCCGCGAGGTGGGCCTTCTCCTCCGCCGCGAGCTCCGCGGTCGGCCCGACGATCAGCACGTTGCCCTCGCGCACCTTGTCGAGGCCCTTGGTGCGCAGCACGATGTCGAGCGCCTCGTCCCAGGGCACGTTCTGCAAGCGCAGCGTGAGGTTGCCGGTGACCGCGTCGCTGACGACGATGTTCTGACCGCCGGTGTCGGCGAGCAGCTGCAGCACGGAGCGCACGTCGATGTTCTGAAAGTCGAGCGTGAGCCGCTGGCCGCTGTAGCGCTTCTTGCCGGCGGCGCCGGCGACCTCGCTCTTCGGCTTGACCTCGATCACGTACTGCGAATCGGCCTGGTAGGCGAGCTGGTCGAAGTTGCCGTGCGCATGGATCACGATCCGTGTGCTGCCGTTGCGGCGAATCGCATCGAACGACTCGACCGGGGTCGCGAAGTCGGTGGCGTCGTAGCGTCGCATCAGGTGGGCCGGCAGGTACGCGCCCGAGAAGTCGACGACGATCCGGTCGCCTTCCTGCCGCGTGTTGACCGGAATGTTCGCGTCCGACATGTTCACGATGATGCGGCCGGTGCCGTTCGGGCCGCGGCGGAAGTCGATCGTGCGGATCGAGTGCGCGGGCGTTCCCATTTCCTGGGCGCCGACCGGGGTCTCGCCGCGCTCGGCCATCGCCGGCGGCGCGGCCGCGGGCCGCGCGCCGAGATCCACCAGGATCTCGTTGCCCTCGACCCGGGTGGTGTACGGGATCAGCGTGTCGAGGTCCACCACGACCCGCGTGCGCCCATCGGCCTCGGCGGCGAGCACCGAGTCGACGACGCCGGAGCGCACGTCGATCCGCCGCGACGGCAGCGCGAGCGAGACGTTGGGCAGGTCGAGCGCGATCCGCGCCGGCTTGTCGACCGTGAACGCGAGCGGCTGGGGCGCCGGACCGCTGAGATGCAGGGTGAGCAGCACTTGCTGGCCGGCCAGCGTCCGCACGTCGATCGACTGGAGCTTGTTGGGCGCTGCACCCTGGGCACGCGCGCCGATCGCGGCGAATACGATCAAGGCGAAGCCCGCCAGGCTCGCGATCCGTGTCTTCGAACTGGTCATGCGTTGCTCTCCGTGAGGCTTCAATTGGCCAGAGCCAGCGAAGCCGGT
Source organism: Pseudomonadota bacterium (assembly GCA_021808035.1). Lineage (GTDB taxonomy): Bacteria > Pseudomonadota > Gammaproteobacteria > Steroidobacterales > Steroidobacteraceae > Bog-1198. The sequence goes on along the minus strand of JAKBCG010000159.1, from coordinate 2,301 downwards.
CGCTTGATGTAGCCGCCGAGGCCGTCGGGAACGATCTCGACGACGCTGATCCTGCTCGGCGTGATCGACACGATCCTGCCGTCGCTCTGCCCGATGTAATTGCCGACCTGCACCTTGTGAACCAACCCGTCCTTCGTCTGGACGAGCCCGTAGAAGCGGTCGCCGATCCGGATCGTCCCGACCATCTTCAGCGCGTCGAGCGGAAAGCGCTCGAGGAATTCGCGCGGCCGATGCAGGTTCGGGTGCACCGAGGACGCCCCGTTGTCCGAGGGGCCCTGGGGCGCGAACGGCGAGCGCAGATTCGCGGCACTGTAGGTGAACGACTCGTACGGCTTGACCTCGGGGAGCGGTTCGATGCGGCCGCCGGGCCGCTTCTCCACCTGAGCAATCCAGGCCTTGAGATTCGCCTGGCCGCCGGAACAACCCGTGATCGCGGCGCTAGCGAGCATTGCGGCGGCGAGCGCCGCGGTGCGGGTCGATCGCCTCACTTTGCGCCTCCCATTTTCCCCGCCGGCGCCTTGCCGCCGGACTTCTCGTCCTCGATGTAGCGGTAGGTCTTCGCGGTCACGTCCATCGTCAGGTCGTCGAAATCGCCGCCGTGGCTGTCGACCGGCGTGATCTGGATGTCGTGCAGGGTCACGATGCGCGGCAACGCGGCGATCCCGCTGACGAACTTGCCGAACTCATGATAACTGCCGACGAGCCGGATCCGGATCGGCAGCTCGGCGTAGAAGCCCTTGTCGACCTCGGGCCCCGGCTGGAAGAGCTTTTCTTGCAGGCCCGCGGCGAGCCCGGTCTGGGAGATGTCCACCAGCAGGTTCGGGACTTCGGTCCGTCCGGGCAGTTGCCGCAGCATCGCGCCGAAACTGCGCCGCATCTCGGCGAGCTGCGCCTTGTACGCGTCCAGGTTCGCGGCCCGCTGCTGCTTGGTCATGAACTCCTGGCGCAGCGTCTGCTCCTCGGCCTCGGCCCGCAGCAGCTGCGGCCGGTCCTGGGTCCAGACCAGCAGGTACCAGAAGACCACCGCGCTCGCGACGAAGATCAGCCCGACGAAGAACGCGCGCACCGTGGTCGGCCAGCGGCCCGGATCGCGCGGGTCGAGCGTCCGCAGTTGTTCGATGAAGTTCATTTCGCCGCGACCTCATGGCGCTGGTGCTTGCCGCTGCTCGAAGCGGCGCCGACCGTGTTCACGAACAGCACGAACTTCGATCCTCCGGTCGGCGAGCTCTTCGCCGCCTCGACGACCTGCAGCACCGGGTCATCCATCCACACCGACGCGTCGATGTTGCGCATCAGCGTCGATACCCGGGTGCTCGACTGGGCGATGCCGTCGATCTCGAGTTTCGCGCCGTTCTGCTTCAGCGCGGTCAGGTAAACCCCGTCGGGCACCGCGCGCGCGATCGCGTCGAACAGATGCACGATCTCGGGACGGCTGCGCTGCAGCTTCTCGATGATCTCCATCCGGGCGACCAGCCGCTGCTTGCGGTCCTCGAGGTTCAGGATGTCGGCGATCTTCGCGTCGAGCTTGTGGATCTCGGTCTGCAGCAGCTGGTTGCGCGCGAGCTGCGCGTCGATCCGGCCGGCATAGATCAATTTTCCAAGGAGCGCGAACATGATCGCCGCGAGGACCGCGGCGCCCGCGGCGAGCGCGAACTCCTTGCGGCGAAGCGTCCGTTGCTGTTCACGCCAGGGCAGTAGGTTGATACGCGGCATGGTGGCCCTCAGTCGAAGCTGCGCAATGCGAGTCCGCAGGCGGTCAGCAGCGCCGTTGCGTCGCGCTCCACGCCCTGCGCCCGGGCCTTCGACGACACTTTCATCGCACCGAGCGGATCACCCTTCTCGGCGGGCACTCCGACGCGGCTCGAGACCACGTCGGCGACGCCGGCGATGTTCGCGCAGCCGCCGCAGATCAGGATCTGGTCCGGCTGCGCGCGACCGCTGCCGGACGCGAGATAGAACTGCAGCGATCGGCTGACCTGCTGGGTCATGTCGTCGATGAACGGATCGAGCACCTCCGGCTGGTAGTTGCTCGGCAGGCCGCCCTCCTTCTTCGCCCGCCCCGCCTCTTCCATGCTGAGGCCGTAGGTACGCATGATCTCCTCGGTGAGCAGCTGGCCGCCGAACGCGAAATCGCGGGTGTAGATCACCTTCAGGTCGCGCAGCACGCTGAAGGTCGTGCTGCTCGCGCCGAAGTCGACTACCGCGATCGTGCGATCCATTCCGCCGTCCGGCATCTGGTCAGCCCTCACCGCCCTGGAGCTCGGCAGGATGAACACGTCGGCGGCGACGAGCTGCGCGGTC
>JAKBCG010000158.1 GCA_021808035.1 Pseudomonadota bacterium | reverse complement strand
GACCCGCGCGACCAACGACAACATCGTCGCATTCTTCCGCCCGAACGAGCCCCTGCGGCCCGGGCACCCGGCGCATGTCGAGTACCGCCTGAGCTGGCTTGCGGACCCGCCGTTGCCAACGGGCTTCGGCGAGGTGGTCGCGACCCGCGCCGGCGCGCGCGACGACGGCAAGCGGCGGTTCTTCGCGATCGACTTCGCGGGCGGCGGCGACTCCATCGCGGGTCTGCGCGTCGCGGTGAGCGCATCGACCGGCACGGTATCCGACGTGCGGCTGGTGCCGAACCCGGCAATCCGCGGATTCAGGGCGAGTTTCGAGTTCGCCCCGAGGCGCCGCGAGTTGAGCGAATTGCGTCTCCAGGTGACCCGCGCCGGCCGACCGGTCGCCGAGACCTGGCTGTACCGGTGGACGGCGCGTTGAACGCCGTGAACGAGGCATCGCCACCCGACCCCGCCGGCGGGATGCCGCCCGAGGCGCCACACCCGATGCCGGAGCAGGACCTGGACCGCAAGCCCCCGCGCGGCGAGCGTGGTCCGTGGCCGGGCGGCGCGATCGTGTACGCCCGGATCATCCTGATCTGCACGACGCTCGCGATCGCGAGCTACGGCGTCCATCAGATGTTGCAGGTCGTGAGCGTCGCGCAGATGACCTGGCTGCAGGGACTGATGATCGTGTTCTTCGCGATCACGCTGAGCTGGATCGCGCTGGCGACAGGCTCGGCGCTCGCCGGCTCGTCGAAGCGCCGCGAGACGCCGCACCGGTCGCCGGCCCCGGCGCCGGGCGGGTCGCGGACCGCGCTCGTGATGCCGATCTACAACGAGGATCCGGTGCGCACGACGAGCGCGCTGCAGGCGATGGCCGAAGGCTTGATTGCGGTGGGCGGGCATCCGGGCTTCGAGATCGTGGTGCTGTCGGACTCGACGGACGCCGATGCCTGGATCCGCGAATCGCTCGCGGTGGGCCGCCTGCGCGCCGGGCTCGCGGGCTCGATGCCCGTCTGGTACCGGCGTCGATGGCGCAACCTCGCCCGCAAGGCGGGCAACATCCAGGACTTCGTCGAACGTTGGGGCGGACGGTACGACTACATGGTCGTGCTCGACGCGGACAGTCTCATCGAGCCGTCGACGCTGGTCGGACTCGTGCACGAGATGCAGGCGGATCCGCGGCTCGGGATCCTGCAAACCGCGCCGATGCTGATCGGTGCGCGCACCCTGTTCGGACGCCTGCAACAGTTCGCCGCGCGCGTCTATGGGCCGGTGATCACCCGCGGCCTAGCGGCATGGTCGGGCGACAGCGGCAACTACTGGGGACACAATGCGATCATCCGGGTCGCGGCATTCGCCGAGAGTTGCGGGCTGCCGGAGCTGCCCGGGCGAAAACCGTTCGGCGGACACGTGCTGTCGCACGACTTCGTCGAGGCGGCGCTGCTGCGGCGGCGCGGCTGGAAGGTGCGGATGACGACCGAGCTCGGCGGCTCGTGGGAGGAGTCGCCACCGTCACTGGTCGATCTGGCCGTTCGCGACCGGCGCTGGGCGCAGGGGAATCTGCAACACTTGAAGGTGCTGCGCACCCGCGGCCTGGCGTTCATCAGCCGGGTGCACCTCGGCATCGGCATCATGAGTTACCTGTCCTCGCCGCTGTGGCTGATCCTGCTCACGATCGGCTTCGCGCTCGCGCTGCAATCGCACCTGATTCGACCGGAGTACTTCACGCAGGATTTCCAGCTGTTCCCGACCTGGCCGCGATTCGACACGCAGCGCATGACCGCGTTGTTCTGGTTCAGCATGGTCGTGCTGCTCGTGCCGAAGACGATCGGCTTCCTGCGGGCGCTCCTGAAGCCGTCGTTGCGCCGGGACAGCGGCGGCGCGATCGGCGTGACCGCGAGCGTATTCTTCGAGGTGCTGCTCTCGGCGTTGTACGCTCCGATCCTGATGCTGATCCAGTGCCAGCATGTGTTCGAGATCGTGATGGGGCGGGACTCCGGATGGAAGCCGCAGCGCCGCGATGTCGAAGGCATGAGCTGGGCCGAGGCCTGGCGGATTCACAAGCGGCATTTCCTGCTGAGCTGCGTCACGGCGGTCATCGTCTGGTTCTTGTCGCCGCCGATGCTCGCGTGGGTGTCCCCGGCATTGCTCGGGCTGTTCCTGTCGGTGCCGCTGTCGCGGTACAGCGGCAGCGCGACCGCCGGACGGCTGTTGTCGCGGGTTGGCCTGTTGCGGACACCGGAGGAGGCCCGGCCGCCGCCGCTGGCCGTCCGGCGCGCCGCGCTGATCGCGGTCTCGCCCGCGCTGCCGGAGGACGGCCTCGCGTACCTGGCGCGGCACCGGGAGGCGCGGTGGGCGCACCTGCACGGCAACCTGCCACGACCGGCGGACCCGCGCGGCGAGCCGGACGCGCACGCGTTGACCGCGGAGCAAAAGCTCCAACAGGCCGGTACGCTGCACGAAGCACTCGCCTGGTTGACGCCGCTCGAGCGGGTGCAGGTCGCCGGCGACGCGCGCATGCTCGCGCAGCTTGCGCTGCTGCCGGACGCGCGGCGGCTGGGCGGACCGATCTGACGATGGGAGGGCAGGAGATGATGCGCCGACGCGACGTATTGAAGACGGCCTTGGCGGTCGCCGCGGCCCCGTGGATGGACACGGCAGCAGGTTCCCCGGCGGCAGCCGACGCCCCGGCGGCGGCCGACGTGCGCGGCGGGCCCGGACCGGCGAAGTTCGATTTCGCATGGTTGAAGGGTCACGCCCGTTGGCTCGCGGAACGGCCGTATGCGCCGCCCCGGGTCGATCTACCCGAGTCGCTCGCGCGATTGAGCTACGACCGCTATCAATCCATCCGCTTCCGCTCCGAACGAGCACTCTGGGCCGACACGGGCTTGAATTTCCGGCTGCAGTTCTTCCACGTCGGCCGTGGCTTCATGCAACCGGTGCGCCTCCACGAGATCGACGCGGGCATCGCGCGGGAGATCGCGTACGACCCCGACTTGTTCGACTTCGGCGACAGCGGAATCGCGCCGGCAACGATGCGCGGCCGCGAGGGCTTCGCGGGATTTCGCATCCAGTTCGTGACCGACTGGCAGGACGACGTGAGCGCCTTCCTCGGCGCGAGCTATTTCCGCGCGGTCGGCGGCGACACCCGACAGTACGGACTGTCCGCCCGCGGTCTCGCGATCGACACCGCGGCTCCCGGTCAGGTCGAGGAGTTCCCGAGGTTCACGGCCTTCTGGTTCGAGCGGCCTTCCGTCGGTGCCGGCACGCTGACCCTGTACGCGTTGCTCGACTCGCCGAGCGTCGCCGGCGCGGTCCGTTTCAAGATCGCGCCGGGCGCGACCCAGATCATGGACGTGGACACGGCGTTCTATCCGCGCAAGCCGATCGCGCAACTCGGCATCGCCCCGCTGACCAGCATGTTCTTCTTCGGTTCGAACGATCGCCGCGACGCCCATGACTGGCGGCCGCAGGTGCATGACTCGGACGGACTGGCGCTGTGGACCGGTACCGGCGAGTGGATCTGGCGACCCTTGGTCAACCCGCCGCAGGTGCACCTGAACTCCTATTTCGACGACCAGCCGAAGGGCTTCGGGCTGCTGCAGCGGGATCGTCGGTTCGCGGATTACGAGGACGACGGCGTGTTCTACAACCGCCGGCCGAATCTCTGGGTCGAGCCGTTGACCGGGCCGAGCGGCGGCTGGGGTCGCGGAGCGGTGCAACTGGTCGAGATTCCGACGGTGGACGAAACGTTCGACAACATCGTCGCGTTCTGGAACCCGGCCGTTGCGCCGGCGCCGGGTCAGGAACTGCTGTACGGTTATCGGTTGTACTGGGGAACGCATACCCCGTTCGCTTCGGCGAGCGGCACGACGATAGCGACCCGCACCGGCCTCGGCGGGATCATCGGGCAGCAACGCCGCTTCTTCTCGTGGCATTTCGACGTGGATTTCGCCGGTGGCGAGCTCGGCGCGCTGCCCGCCGGATCCCCGGTCGAGGCGGTCGTGACGAGTTCACGGGGAGAGATCCTCAACACCACCGCGCACTTCGTCCCAGAGTTCAAGGGCTACCGGGCCTTGTTCGACGTGAAGCCGGACGATCGGACGGACCCGATCGACCTGCGCCTGTTCCTGCGTATCCGCGGCTGGCCGTTGACGGAGACCTGGATCTATCAATGGACACCGCCGACGCTCCCGGAGCGACACCGTATCCTGTTCGGGAGTTGAACCGTCCGGAAGGGGGCGCCGGCGACGCGGCTCAACCGGCCTCGGCGCGCGCGAGCACGTGCTGCCTCGCCGACACGACGACGCCGCCTGGCTTCTCGAGGGTGATCGAAAAGGCCTTGGCGCGGCGCACGGGCACGGCCGGATGGATCGGCACGATCACCCGACGACGCGCCGAAGGACAATCGAACACGCCGCCATCGACCGGATAACGCGGATCGCGCGCGGCATCGCTGATCCAGATCTGGTATTGGGCGACGGCCGGGTCGTTGCGCGGCAGGCCCGTGAAACGGATGAATCCGCGCTGGGCGACCGGATCCCACACCACGTCGCCGTGCACGGAACCCGCCGCCGGGTCCTGGGTCCGGTCGAGCGCGATCTCGATCGTCCCCGCATCCGCAAGCAGCGCGCGCCGCGCAACCGAGCGCGCCTCCGGTACCGGGCTTCGTGGCGGTGGCGGCGCATGCAACGGCCGGATCCACGCCGCGATCGCGAGCACCAGGCAAGCCGCCGCGGTCCACCAGCCGGAGGAGCCGCCGCGGGCCGCTCCGATCCAGCCGCGCCATCGCGAGGCTTGCCGACGTGGTCGGTCGATCATGCGGGCCTCCGTGTCCGTCGCGACGATGGGCGACGTGAACGCCCCTGAAAAAACGAAACCCCCGCCGGATGGTCCGGCGGGGGTTCGTCGCAATCACGGAATTCAAGAGCCTGGCAGTGACCTACTTTCACATCGACAAAGTCGACACTAGCATCGGCGCGGAGCGTTTTCACTTCCGAGTTCGAAAAGGGATCGGGTGGTTCCCACTCGCTATGGCCGCCAGGCAAACCGGTTGCACACGGCGCGAGTCATGCCTCGCGCCGCAGCGTATTCGGACAATTTGTTTCGATGTGTCGTCGCATTCGAGTCCACACCCACCGACGATTCGCTCGTCGCAAATCGCTTGGGTGTTATATGGTCAAGCCTCACGGGCAATTAGTACTGGTTAGCTAAACGCATTACTGCGCGTACACACCCAGCCTATCAACGTCGTAGTCTTCGACGGCCCTTCAGAGACCTTCAAGGTCTAGGGAGAACTAATCTTGGGGGGGGCTTCCCGCTTAGATGCTTTCAGCGGTTATCCCGTCCGCACATAGCTACCCGGCAGTGCCACTGGCGTGACAACCGGTACACCAGAGGTGCGTTCACTCCGGTCCTCTCGTACTAGGAGCAACTCACCCTCAATTCTCCAACGGCTACGGAAGATAGGGACCGAACTGTCTCACGACGTTCTGAACCCAGCTCGCGTACCACTTTAAATGGCGAACAGCCATACCCTTGGGACCTGCTACAGCCCCAGGATGTGATGAGCCGACATCGAGGTGCCAAACTCCTCCGTCGATGTGGACTCTTGGGAGGAATAAGCCTGTTATCCCCGGAGTACCTTTTATCCGTTGAGCGATGGCCCTTCCATACAGAACCACCGGATCACTATCACCTACTTTCGTACCTGCTCGACATGTCCGTCTCGCAGTTAAGCACCCTTATGCGATTGCACTCTATGCGCGATGACCGACCGCGCTGAGGGTACCTTTGCACTCCTCCGTTACTCTTTGGGAGGAGACCGCCCCAGTCAAACTACCCACCATACACTGTCCCCGACCCGGATGACGGGCCAAGGTTAGAACTGCGAACGTGTCAGGCTGGTATTTCAACGTTGCCTCCATGAGAACTAGCGTCCCCACTTCATAGGCTCCCAGCTATCCTACACAAACAAGTTCAAAGTTCAGTGTAAAGCTATAGTAAAGGTTCACGGGGTCTTTCCGTCTTTCCGCAGCTACGCCGCATCTTCACAGCGATTTCAAGTTCACTGAGTCTCGGGTCGAGACAGTGGGGCCAGCGTTACGCCATTCGTGCAGGTCGGAACTTACCCGACAAGGAATTTCGCTACCTTAGGACCGTTATAGTTACGGCCGCCGTTTACCGGGGCTT
>JAKBCG010000157.1 GCA_021808035.1 Pseudomonadota bacterium | reverse complement strand
TCGCCGAATGGCAAAGCCGCGGCTCGCCGGAACTCCTGCCCGCCGCGCGCGCGCGGGTGCGCGAGATCCTCTCCTCGCATTACCCGCAGACGATCGATCCGCAGATCGACCGGGTGGTCCGCGCAACCCATGACATCCGCATCGGGCCGGAACTGATGCGTCCTGGGAACGCTCGCTGGCCGGCGGGTCGCTAGCGGACCGCGTTCGCGGCGGACGATAATGGCGATGCAATCCGTCGAGGAGCATGACCGATGAACGCGATCGAAACGATCTCCGAGCAACACTGTTTCGGCGGCACGCAGGGATTCTATCGCCACGCGTCGCCCGCGTGCGGCGGACCGATGCGTTTCTCCGTGTACACGCCGCCGCAGGCGCGAGTGCGGCCGGTGCCGACGCTCTACTTCCTCGCCGGCCTGACGTGCACCGAGGAGACGTTCATGATCAAGGCTGGCGCCCAGCGGCTCGCGGCCGCGCTCGGACTGATGCTGGTCTCACCGGATACCAGCCCGCGGGAGACCGGGATCCCCGACGAAGCCGCCGACTGGGAATTCGGCGCCGGCGCCGGGTTCTACCTCGACGCGACCGCCACGCCGTGGTCGGCGCGATTCCGCATGTACAGCTACGTCACCCGGGAACTGCCAGAGGTGATCGCTGCGCGATTCCCCGCCGATCCCGCGCGGCAGAGCCTGTTCGGCCATTCGATGGGCGGTCATGGCGCGCTCACGATCGCGCTGAAGAACCCCGGTCGCTACCGTTCCGTGTCGGCATTCGCGCCGATCGTCGCACCGACGCAGGTGCCGTGGGGTCGCAAGGCGTTTCCACGCTATCTCGGCCCCGACGAGCAGGCGTGGCGTGCGTACGATGCGACGGAACTCGTGAAAACACACCGATTCCCGGGCACGATCCTGATCGATCAGGGCGATGCGGACAAATTCCTCGCGAATCAACTGCGGCCCGAGCTGTTCCGCGCAGCCTGCGACGCGGCGGGTCAAGCGCTGACGCTGCGATTGCAGCCCCACTACGATCACAGCTACTACTTCATCAGCACGTTCGTCGAGGATCACCTGCGGCATCACGCGGCCGCGCTCGCGGCGTAGCGGCGCGCGCGGCGCGCGAACTCACCGCGGTGCGCGAACTCACCCGCGCGGCGGCCCGCCGTGCGGGTGTTGGCCATTCCCTCGCGGTCCCGGGGTGCCTTCGCGGCGCCCTTGCGCCTGCGGGCGCGGACCGCCGGGCGGCGCGCGATACATCGGCGCCTGGCGTCGTGCGCCGGGCTGCGCCTGATAATGGTAATAGCGCTCCTGCAAACGACGCTGGTCGGGCGCCGACGGGTACCGGGGTCCCCGGAAATCGCGTTGGTAGGTCGGCAAGGGTGCGCGGGGTGGCGCCGCGCCGCGGTTCCCGCGATCCCAGTCGCGATGCCGTTCGCGCCATGAGTTGCCGAAATGTTCACCCCAACGCGGTGCTCGATGCCGGTCCCAGCCACGGAAGAACGGCGGTGGCCGACGGTAATAGGCCACCGGGACCTGGAGCAGGTAATACGGCACGTAATCCGGCGCCGCGAGCATCCAGGGGCCGTCGTACCAGGTGCTGTAGTACCAATTCCCGTCGGTGAACACCCAGTAGTATCCGTCGTAGAAGAACAGGTTTAGATCGAGATCCGGCGCGTAGTACACGGGATATCCCGGCACCGGCAACAACTGCGGATACGCGGGGACGTTGATTCCGATCCGGATGCCGGGTAGCGCGACGCCGACTCCGATCTGCACGTCCGCACTCGCCGGTCGGTGCAATCCGGCGGCCAGCAAGATCGAGCACCACACCAGTTTCGACTTCATGGACGCCCTCCTGATCCCCAGTCCGCCGCGCAGGCCCGCGGGCGCGACGCGGCTCGAGAATTCGCATGCATTTTCGCGCCGGGCAGTGGCGATCGCCACCCGCGAATGTACCTATACCGGCGCCCTTTCTCGCAGGGGGAGACGAGGGAGTCCCTGGGCATGCGCGGCGCCGCAACATCCGCGACGCCCCTGGTCAGTCGTGCGGCGCGCCACTCGAGGCATCCACTCGTCGCCGGGGCACCCGCAACTCGAGCTGTGGATAGCCGATCGCGAACCCCTGCGCGCGCAGCGCACCGCCGATCGCGAGATACAATTCGCCCTCGATGAGCCCATGATCCGCGACCGAGACCCACGGTCTGACGTCGATCCGGAAACCGGCCGCGGCGGCCTCGGCGACCTGGATCAACGCCTTCGGCTCCTCGAGCACGCGCGGATTCGACGCGACCGCCTCTCGGATGGCGCGCAACGCGCCGGCAAGGTCGGCCTCGAACGCGACCGCGACCGACACGCGCGTCTGACGGATCTTGCCGTAGTTGTGCAGGATCTCGCCGACGATCTTGCGATTCGGGACGACGACCCTGGACCGATCCGCATGCAGGAGCGTCGTGTTGAAGATCGAGATCTCCTCGACCCGGCCCTCGACTCCGACGACCGCGATGAAGTCACCGATCCGATAAGGCTTGGTGAAGATGATCGTCAGGCCCGCGACCGCATTGGACAGCACGCCCTGGGTCGCGAGCGCGATCCCGGCGCCGACGACGCTGAGGCCGGCGATCAACGGCAGCAGGTCGACGCCCAGGTTCGCGAGCGCGAGTATCGCGAACCCGCCGATCACCACCAGTCGCACGATCCGCAGCAGCAGCGTGCGGACCGGCGGTTCGAGTTCCAGTCGCGAGAGCCCGCGCTCGCCGGCTCGTCCGATCCACCGGGCGACGAATCCACCGGCGACGAGCGTCAGCACCGCGACCAACGCGCGCGGTCCGAAACGGATCGCGAGATCGATCAGTGCGCCCTGCGCGTGGACGAGCTTGTCCATTGCGGTCCCTTATGCGTTTCTGCGAGTATGCACGCGTTTCCCCGTCCGGGGCAGGGCGGGCCGGCGCACATCGTGAACCAACCGGAGACTGCGATCATGAGTCCATCGATACATCCCTTGGTCGATCGCGGCGTCAAGCCGGGATCGCCCGACTTCGCCGGCGGCACGCTCGTGTGCCGATGCACCACCCGGCCCGTGAAGGTCGCGGTGAAATCCCAGAGCGCGCACAACCACGCCTGCGGCTGCACCAAGTGCTGGAAGCCGGCCGGTGCATTGTTCTCGCTGGTCGCGGTCGTGCCGCGCGACAAGCTCAGTGTCGTCGAAAACGGCGACAAGTTGAAAATCGTCGATCCATCCGCGACGATCCAGCGCCACGCCTGCAAGGAGTGCGGCGTGCACCTGTTCGGCCGGATCGAGAACGCGAAGCACGCGTTCCATGGGCTGGACTTCATCCATACGGAGCTGTCGCCGGAGAGCGGCTGGTCCGCCCCGACGTTCGCCGCGTTCGTCTCCTCGATCATCGAGAGCGGCGCCGACCCGAAGAACATGGATGCGGTGCGCGCGCGGCTGCGCGAACTCGGCCTGCCGCCGTACGACTGCCTGAGCCCGCCGCTGATGGACGCGCTCTCGATCCATGCGGCAAAGCTCGCAGGCGTCCTGAAGGCCTGAGCGCCTTGCGCGCTGCGGCAACGCCACGACGGCGACGCTGGCGCGTGACCGGCCTGCTCGTCGCGCTCGCCGCGACGGGCGCGCTGATCACCGGCTACGCTCGAGCGACCGGCACCACGCCACCGACGGCCCACGCGAGCGCGCCCTGGTGGCGGGGTGCGGTGATCTACGAGATCTATCCGCGCTCCTTCCAGGACTCGAACGGCGACGGCCGCGGCGACCTGCGCGGGATCGAGCAACGCCTCGGATACCTGCAGTGGCTCGGCGTCGATGCGATCTGGATTGCGCCGATGTACCCGTCGCCGCAAGTCGACTTCGGCTACGACATCTCGAATTACGAAGGGGTCGATCCCAGGTTCGGAACCCTGGCCGACATGGAGCACCTGATCCGCGCGGCGCAGCGGCACCACATCCGGGTCATCCTCGACATGGTGTTGAATCACACGTCCAACCGCCACCCCTGGTTCATTGCCGCATCGAGTTCCCGCGACAACCCCAAGCACGATTGGTACGTATGGAGCGACGGCAAGCCCGGCCGGGGACCGAACGCCCACGACGGTCGCGTGCCGCCGAACAACTGGGTCTCGCTGTTCGGCGGCTCGGCGTGGCAATGGGTGCCGGCGGTCCACCAGTTCTACTACCACGCGTTCTATCGTCAACAGCCCGACCTCAACTGGCGCAACCCCGAGGTCCGCCGGGCGATGTTCGCGGTGATGCGGTTCTGGCTCGATCGCGGCGTCGCCGGCTTCCGCCTCGATGCGGTGCCACAGCTGTTCGAGGATCCGAAGTTGCGCGACGAGCGGCCGCTCGGTGGCGTGAACGCATTCGGCGATCCGATCCTCGATCAATCACGGACCGGAGACCTGCCGGAGGTGCATGTCGTGATGCGCGAGCTGCGCCGCCTGGTCGATGCGTATCCCGGCGATCGGGTGCTGATCGGTGAAACCTACCTGCCGACGATCCAGGACCTCGACCGCTGGTACGGTGGTGCGCGGCACGATGAATTGCAATTGCCGATGGACATGCGACTCGGATTCCACGGTGACCACGATCACCTCGATGCCGCCGCGTTCCGGCGCCGGATCATGGATGCGGAGCGCGATTTGCACGGCTCCGAGCCGCTGTTCGTTTTCGACAACCACGACAACGTCCGCTCGATCGATCGGTACGGCGACGGCGTGCACGATCCGATGATCAACGAGTTGCTCGGCAGCGTGCTGCTCACCACCCGCGCGACCGCGCTGCTCTATTATGGTGAGGAGATCGGCATGCACACGACGCCGCCGACGCGGCGCTCGGAAGTGCGCGATCCGATCGGCATCCGCGGGTGGCCCAAGGTAAAAGGCCGGGACGGCGAACGAACCCCGATGCAATGGACCCCCGGCCCGCAGGCCGGTTTCAGCACCAACCCGCGGACGTGGCTGCCGATCCCCGCGGATCACGCGACGATCAACGTGCAGACCGAGCGCGCCGACCCGGACTCGCAACTAGAATGGTATCGGCGCCTGATCGCGCTGCGGCGGAGCGAAGGCGCCCTCCGCGACGGCCGCCTGCGGATGTTGAACCCGGCCGATCCGAACGTGCTGGCGTATCTTCGCAGCGGCCATGCCGGCGGCGGGATCGTCGTCGCGATGAACTGCAGTGCGGTCGCGCGCACGGTGTCGCTGCATCTCGGTGACGCCGGTGCCCGGCGGGTCGCGGTCGAGACGCTGCTCACCAACGCGCCCGGGCTGCGCGAGGCCCGGTCGCTGCGGAACCTGACGCTGCCGCCGTACGCGACCTGGATCGCACGCCTGCGCGGCCGGTCTAGTTCTTCGGCTTCGCCCCGCTGAGCGGCGCCAGCACGCGGAATCGCAGGTCGACGCCGCCGACCTCGAGCTGGTGCGGCACGCAGTTCATGTCGTTCACGACGTCGCGCACCGAGAACAGCGGCAGAATCCGTCGGGCGAATTCGTCGACGAGTTCGCAGTCCCCCTCGCCAAGATCGAGCGCGAGCGGGGAATGCGCCTGCCAATGCACGCTCTTCCACTGGGCCTCGACCGGCGTCGACTTCGCTCCGGCGGTCGCCGGCGCGACATGGTCGTCCGGGACGAGTACGCTGAACGACAGGTGCGCGATCGAGATGCGCTCGGGGTGACCGAAGGGGGCGGTGCAACTAGCGCTGACTTTCGCGTCGGCCCGGGCCCCGGCGGCCCGCAGCAAGCGGCCGAGCACGCTCTCGAAGCCGCTGCAGGTGTAGTGCGTCGTGAACCCGGCGAAAGTGAAATCTAACTGGCGCGCCTTCCACACCGCTGCGATCGGCTTGGCCGCCGCGGACGGTTCGGTCGATGCCGCGGTCGCGACCGACGCGGCCGCCACCGCGATCGCCACGCCGGCAAGCGCCTTGAAACCCGTGAACCGCTTCATCGTGACCTCCTTGATGTCGCCGCATCCCGCAGCGCGGCATCGCCCTGGGGACGTCCTTCACCGTCTGAGACCATCGGCGCCCCCGGGCGGTTCCGCGGGCCGCTCACTCCTCCTCGATCGCGTCGGTCAGCACCGCACGCCGGCGAGCGATGTAGTCGCGCATCGCTTCGTCGGCCGTCGGATCGATCCCGGGGTCCTGGTAATCGGCGAGCATTTTCTTCCAGACGCGATTCGCGCGCTGCTCCGCGGTGAGCGCCCCTTCGAGCGACCACTGCTCGTAGGACGCATAATCGCCCATCG
>JAKBCG010000156.1 GCA_021808035.1 Pseudomonadota bacterium | reverse complement strand
ATTGCGGGCGTTGGCCGCCGCCGGCCGGCGGGTGGCCGACGACGTGGCCGTGGTGGGTTTCGACGGCATCCCGATGGGTGCGGTCGCCCGTCCCGCGCTAACCACCATTTCCCAGGAAACGCAACGCGCCGGCGAGGCGCTGGTGCAATGCCTGATCAATCAGATAGGCGGCCTCCCGGCAGAGAGCATGATCCTCTCGCCGCGACTGGTGGTGCGCGAATCGTGCGGAGGCGCAGCGCGCGTGAACTCGGACGCGGACTCCATCGTTCGATAGGGTCCTGCTGCGGCGGCGAACCGGCCGGCGCCGGCGAGGCCGTACCATCGCTCCGCCCGGGTGACGAACGCGCCAGACCTCGACACCGAGTTTCAAGGTCGCCGCGACCATCCGCCGCGCCCCGTCGACCGGCAGACGTCAGCTGCGCGCTACCGGCGGCGACCGCAACGCCGGCTGCAGGGGGTGCTCCGGATAGAAGAACCGGTAATACCACGCGAAGTTATTTTCGATCTGCGCCTGGATCCGCCCTGGAATCATGTGGCGCTCCGGTTTGCCGAGACGCTCACGCTGGCGGTGCGGGTATTTCATGCTGTAGTGGCTGTCGCTCTCCTGCGGCGAGATCACGGTGAGCCGGTTCGGATCGATCTTCAGCGGACCGACACCGAGCCAGGCATAGAGCTGCGACATCTGCTCGACCGGCCGCTCGACCAGGTCCTCGAAGCGGAACATGAACAGGCGCTCCTGGACCGATCTCGGCAGATCGGCGACCGCCTCCAAGGATCTCAATGGAGCGCCGATCGTCCGGTCCTGCGTGAACAGCTTGTCGGCGCGACCGAACCGGTCGTAATCCGCGAGCTCGTCCAGGAAGTCGAGCAGAATCGTGCGCTGGTGCTGCGCCTCGATCGACCCGTAGATCTGTCCCAGCTCTCGCAGGCACACGACCAGCTTCGCGGTCGGCTCGATCCGCAGCAGCAGTTCGACCGCATGCAACCACGCCCGGTTCTTGTCGATGACGACCGGCCGGGTCGCATGACGATACCAGCCGTCGACGAAGCCCTGCATCGCGGTACCGAGGCTCGCGTAGCTGCGCTCGAACGACTGATCGAGCTGCGACAGGAAGAACCGGTCCTTGCCGATCGTGCGTCGGATCGAGAGCAGCACGTTGCATAACGGCGAGGTCTGTCCGTCGCAATGAATCTCGGGGTGCTGCGCGAGCATCTGGCACACGAGCGTCGAGCCCGCGCGCGGCAGCCCCGTCACGCAGACGAATGTACGGTTCGCCATCGGCGCAATCTAGCACGGACTGCGGTGGCTCGCGCGGGGCGCGTCAGGAACTCGCGTCGCCGAACGCCGGCGCCCCGCGAGCCCGGCGGGCGCGATAGAACAGCCAGCCGACCGCATTCACGAGCAGCGTCGTGCCGAGCACCTTCGCCGCGAACACGCCGGGCCGCACCGCATCGACGAACGGATAAGCGTTCAGAGCGACGATGAACAGGATCGTGACCACGCCGGCGCCGCAGATCCACGCGACCGTGCGTGGCAGCATGCGCCGCAGGAGCGGATCGCCGCAGATCGGGATCAGGAACATCACCAGATAGGCGAGCGCATAGAACTCGGAGCTCGCGTCGTTCAGCAGCCCGAACGCGACCGCCGCGCGCACGCCCGCGGTGCCGAGCGCCAGCATCGCGACGATCACCGCGCTCGTCAACAGGATCGAGTTCACCGGGGTCTGGTAGCGCGGGTGCAGCTTCACGAACCACGCCGGAATCAGATGGTCCCAGCCGGCGGTCATCGGCAGCCGCGTCGCGCCGGTGTACAGGAAGCTCGCCGCGCCGAGGATCCGGATCTGCAGCAACACGATCGCGGCCTTGCCGAGCAGCGCGGCCGGGCCGTGTTCCCCGAACGCGAGCGTCAAGGTCTGCGGGATCGGCGCGATGTAGTTGATCGCGGTGCGCGGATGCGCGCCGTGCAGACTCACGACCGACGCGGTCCCGAGCACGAACATCAACAGGATGATCGGCGAGGCGATCACGACCGAGCGTCCGATCGCGCGCTCCGCGCCGCGCGTCTCCCCCGCCATGATCGCGACGTACTCGAGTCCCGCGGCCGCGAACAAAACCTGGCCGACGAGCGACAGCGACCGCGGGTCGCCCGGCGGCAGGTGCAGTGCGAACGGCGCATAGGCGAGGTGCGCGCCATGCCACCAGGCCCACAGCGGCGCGACGATCAGCAGCGCGAACACCAGCAGCACCGCGGCGCCGCTCAGGTTGTGGATCCATTTGCCGAGCGCGAGCCCCCGGATCGCCGCGCCGGTCAGCAGCGCGATCACGAGCGCGAGCAGCGCGTCGACCAGACGCCGATCCTCCGGCAGTCCCGCGGCGGCGGGTCCGAGCAGATACGCGAGCTCGCTCGGGATCTGAAACAGCACCGTCGCGATCGAGCTCAGCGCATAGGCCCAGATGTTCCACGCGGTCATGAAACCGACCTCATCCCCGAATGAGCGGCGTGCCCAGACGTACAGTCCCCCCTCGAGGGGCATCGCCCGGTTGAGGTGATAGACGGCGACCGCCATCGGCGCGTAGAAGAATGCGAACGCGAGCAGCCACACGCCGAACTGCGCCGCACCGACGCCGGCGGCGATGCCGACCCAGGAGCTGCCGACGACGGTGAGGATCTGCGCGAGCACCAGGTCGCGCAGGCCCATCGGACGCTTCAGCTCGTGGCCGGGTTCCTGCGGGAAATCGCCCGGCGATCGAACTCGCGTCATTGCCGGCGCCAGGCCTCGAGCAACGCCCGCCGGCTCCTCTTGAACCGAAGTCCCAATTTCCGCATCCGCCGCTCGCCGAGCCGCCGCAGCGCCTTCGTGTCGAGATCCTTCCGCAGCGCGGCGACGTCACGCAGATCCCCGAGAACGTCCTGCAATTCATGCAGCCGGCCGATTTCCCGCGTGAGCTTCACGGACCGGCCCGTGCGGCACTCCTCGGCGAGATAACGCAGCCCCTTGATCTCGAGCCGCAGTCGATGCGCCGCGCGCGGGTGGTGCCGCGGATCGCGCAACGCGCGCAAGGCGCGGCGCGTCCGCCGGCGACGCCGTGCGAGAATGCGGTCGGCGAGCGTGCCCGCGAGGTCCGCCGACGGGATGACCAGCGCCGGGCTCGCGGCCGCGAGGCGCATCGCCGACGATCGGTGGTGCCATGCGTCGCCGCGTATCGCGGCGCGCAGCGACGCGCGTGCACGCGCACGCCGCTCGACCAACCGCGCGCGCGAACTCGGCGAAGCCTGTGCTGCGCCGTCCACGAGTCCATCGTATTGCTGGACCGCGACGTCGGCGTCGCGTACGGCCTCGAGCGCATCGGTGATCTCGCCGATCGCATGGCGATAGGGACGCGCGATCGCGGGCTCGAGCACGGGCGCGAAGCTCCGCAGCACGACCCGCAGGCGCCGTGCCGCGATCCGCGACTCGTGCACCGAGCGCTCGTCGATGAGCCGCGCGAGACGCCGGAGCCGCCGGTCCAGCGCGCGCTGCAACGCGAGCACCCGGCGACCCAGCGCCGCGGTCGCCGGTTCGGCCGCGACGAGACCCAGTCGAGAGCGATCGGCCATGGGTTGGAGCGTACTGGAATCCCTCACAGCCGGCATCGGGAATATCCCAAATCGGGACACGGGGTCGCTGGCGGCGCGCAACGCAATCGGTGTACGATAATCAGTTGCAAAAACTGTAAATGGTCGTGTCGATGGACATGCTTTCCGATGACGGCACCGATTCAACCCGGCAACTCCAGAGCGCGTTGCGTGCCACCCGCCATGCGCTGATCCAGACGATCCACGCGATCGTCGCCGTCGCCGGTCATCACGACCACTACACCGCCCGCCATCAACGCTTGACCGCGAACCTCGCGCTCGCGATCGGCAAGGGTCTCGGGCTCGACGCCGACCGGTTGGAAGGACTCTACCTCGGCGCGCTGGTGCACGACATCGGCAAGGTGGCGATCCCGAGCGAATTGCTCGCCAAGCCGACCCGGTTGACGGCCGAGGAATATGCGCTCGTCAAGACCCACGTGCAGACCGGTTCCGCGATCCTCCAACACGTCACGCTGCCCTGGCCGGTGCAGTCGATCGTCCGCCAGCACCACGAGCGCCTCGACGGATCGGGCTATCCTGACGGTCTGGCGGGCGACTCGATCAGTCTCGAAGGCCGCATCGTCGCCGTCGCGGACGTGTTCGAGGCGATCACCGATCACCGGCCGTACCGCCCTGCCCGGGGGACGCGAGTCGCGCTCGAGGAGGTCGAGCAGGGTGTCGACCGCTTGTACGATCGCGCGGTCGTCGAGGCGCTGGGTACGATCGTGCGCGCCGCGGACCATGACGCCGACGCGCTGTGGAAGCGCCTCGATCCCGAGGACCCGCTCACCTCGACCGTGATCCTGCCGCCCTTGGCGTTTCTGCAGAACGGCCAACGATGACGCGACGAGGGGCCGCCGTTCCCGGCGGCCTCAGCGGACACCCGCCGGGTTCCGTGACCGACTCGAGATTCGCCGCGATACGCTAGGGATCATTCCGGATGGGACGCCGGTTGATCCGATGCGATCGTCCTCCCCGCGAGCTGGCAATGAGACGAAATGGGGGGCGATATGGAGCATCGATGGGGATCGCGCAAGGAGATCTCGCTGCCGGTTGCGCTGCACCGGCCGGACGCCGAGCCGTTGCGGGCGAGGATCGAGAATTTGAGCCTCAGCGGCGCGAAATTGTGGACCTCGGCACCGCTGCCACGGTTCGCCCGTTGGGAGGTGCGGATCGGCGAGCACGTGGTGCCGGCGTGGATCGTGCGGCGCATCGACCATGGGGTCGGCGTCGAATGGTGCGATTTCGCGCCCCCGGTGATCGCAACGATCTTGCGGGCCTCGACCGGGATACAGCGGCGGCCGATCTCGATGCCCGCCGAGACATCGAGCGAACGGGCCGCCTGATCGGTCGACCGTAGCCCCACGGGCAGCGCACGCGCTCAGCGCTCGAGTGAAGCCCCCGCGTTCGCCGCCGCATCGACGGGATCATCAGGGCACAGCCGATAGCCGATCCCGGTTTCGGTCACGAGATATCGCGGCCGGCGTGGATCCGGCTCTATTTTTACACGCAGGGAACTGATGAACACCCGCAGTCCGCGCGTATCCTGCGCTCGGTCTGGACCCCAAACCTCGCGCAGCAACACGCGCTGCGGAACGACCATCCCACCCCGGCGCGCGAGGCTCTCGAGCACCCGGTATTCGACCGGTGTCAGATGGATTTCGCCGTGCGCGCCGTGGGTACGGCGCGCAACGAGGTCGACCCGGATCGCGCCGAAGCCGAGCGGCACGTCGCCGGATGGCGCGCGCGCACCGCGGCGTAACCCGGCTCGCACCCGCGCGAGCAATTCCGGGGCCGAGAACGGCTTGGTCACGAAATCGTCCGCGCCGGCATCGAGCGCCGCGATCTTCTGTTCTTCGAGCGTGCGGGCCGACAGCACCACGATCGGCACCGGGGACCAGGCGCGTATCCGCGGAATGAGCTCGAGTCCGTCCCCGTCCGGCAACCCCAAATCCACGATCAACAGATCGGGTTTGTGATTGCGCGCCTCGATCTGTGCGCGCTCCGCCGTCGCCGCTTCGATCGTTCGATAGCCTTCACGCACGAGCAGCACTCGCAGTGCCTCACGGAGGCCCTGCTCGTCCTCGATGACCAGGATCTGGTGCGGCGCGCGGGTCATGCGTCGACCTCGCGGGTGCTGAGCGTGAACTCGAAGCGCGCACCGCCCTCCGGGCGCCGCTGTGCCTCGATCTGCCCCCGATGCGCCCGGACGATCGCCCGACAGATCGCGAGACCGAGGCCGACGCCGACGATCGTGCCTTCCGCCGACCCGCGCTGGAACTTGTCGAACAAGCGTGCCGGATCGCCGGGCGGCAGGCCCGGGCCGTCGTCCTCGACGCGCACGCGGACCACACCCACGTCACGGATCGCGGACACCCAGACCCGGGTTCCCGGAGGCGTGTATTTCGCGACGTTGTCGAGCAGGTTCACGAAGACCTGGACGGTCAATGTGGCGTCGACGTACACCGGCGGCAGATCCGCAGGCAACCGCAGTTCGAGCGGATGCCCCACGAGTTTCGCATCCATTCGCTGCAGCGCGGCACCCACCAGGTCCTCGACGCTCTGCCAATCACGCCGCAGCCTCACCTCGCCGGACTCGAAGCGCATCAGATCGAGCACGTTCGAGACGAGTT
>JAKBCG010000155.1:3745-6274 GCA_021808035.1 Pseudomonadota bacterium | reverse complement strand
CGCGCCCTCCATGCGCGCTTAGCTCAGCGGTAGAGCATCACCTTGACATGGTGGGGGTCAGTGGTTCGATCCCACTAGCGCGCACCATTCCCACCCCGCGGCGGCGGCCGGCGCGGGCCCCGGCCGGTCGCGACCCCGGCGACCGGGACGCTTTTTGTTACACTGCGGACTTATGCCCGTCATCACTCTTCCCGACGGTAGCCGTCGGACGTTCGATCATGCGCTCAGCGTCGGCGACATTGCGGCCGCGATCGGCCCGGGTCTCGCCAGAGCGGCGCTCGCGGGGCGCGTCGACGACCGGCTCGTCGATCTGTCCCACCTCGTCGACCGTGACGCGCGCGTCGCGATCGTGACCGACAAGGACCCGGAGGGCCTCGAGGTCATCCGGCATTCGACCGCCCATCTGCTCGCGCAGGCCGTGCAGGAGCTCTTTCCGGATGCGCAGGTCACGATCGGTCCGGTGATCGAGGACGGCTTCTACTACGATTTCGCGTACAAGCGTCCGTTCTCGACCGAGGATCTCGCGGCGATCGAGCGGCGGATGGCCGAGATCGCGGCGAAGGACCTGCCGATCCACCGCCGCGTGATGGAGCGCGATGCGGCCATACGGCACTTCGAGTCGATCGGCGAGCGCTACAAGGCGGAGATCATCGGGTCGATTCCCGCGGGCGAATCGATCAGCCTGTACGGACAGGGACGCTGGGAGGACCTGTGCCGCGGCCCGCACGTGCCATCGACGGGCAAGCTGAAGGCGTTCAAGTTGACCAAGGTCGCCGGCGCATACTGGCGCGGCGACTCGCGCAACGAGATGCTGCAACGGATCTACGGCACGGCCTGGGCGACGCCCGCGCAGCTGCAGGAGTACCTGACGCGGCTCGAGGAGGCGGAGAAGCGCGATCACCGTCGGATCGGCAAGGAGCTCGATCTGTTCCACCTGCAGGAAGAAGCGCCGGGGGCGGTGTTCTGGCATCCGAAGGGATGGGCGCTGTTCCAGTCCTTGATCGCCTATATGCGCGATCGGCAGACCGCCGCCGGCTACGTCGAGATCAACACGCCGGAGATCATGGATCGCGAGCTCTGGGTGCAGTCGGGCCACATCGAGAAGTTCGGCGACAACATGTTCATGACGAAGACGCCGGACGACCGGACCTTCGCGATCAAGCCGATGAATTGTCCCGGTCACGTGCAGGTGTTCAAGCAGGGGCTGCGCAGTTATCGCGAGTTGCCGCTGCGCCTCGCGGAGTTCGGCAAGGTGCACCGCTACGAGCCTTCCGGCGCACTGCACGGCTTGATGCGGGTCCGGGCGTTCACGCAGGACGATGCGCACATCTTCTGCACCGCGGATCAGATCACGGAGGAATCGGTCGCGGTGACCGCATTGATCCTCGGCATCTATCGCGATTTCGGCTTCGAGGACGTGCGCATCAAATTCTCGGACCGGCCGGCGAAGCGCGTCGGGTCCGATGAGATCTGGGACAAGGCGGAGGCGGCGCTCGGCGAGGCGGCGCGCGCGGCCGGCATCGAGACGACCTTGAACCCGGGCGAAGGGGCTTTCTACGGTCCGAAGCTCGAGTTCGTGTTACGCGATGCGATCGGCCGCGACTGGCAATGCGGCACGCTGCAGGTGGATTTGAACCTGCCGCTGCGGCTCGGCGCATCGTTCGTCGGCGAGGATGGACAGAAGCATACGCCGGTCATGCTGCATCGCGCCATGTTCGGTTCGCTCGAACGTTTCACGGGCATTTTGCTCGAGCATCACGCGGGAAAATTGCCGGCTTGGCTCGCGCCGGTGCAGGCCGTGGTGCTCGCAATCACCGAGCGACAAGCGAATTATTGCCGGGAAATCGCGGAAAACCTGAAAAATCAGGGGCTTCGGGTCGAATTGGACTTGAGGAACGAAAAGGTAGGCTTTAAAATCCGCGAGCACACTTTACAGCGCGTTCCCTACCTCCTGGTCGCAGGTGACCGGGAAGTGGAGGCGCGTACTCTGGCCGTGCGCACGCGTGGCGGCAAGGATCTGGGGACACTGAGTGTCGATGCACTCGCCGCGGGCCTTGTCGAGGAAATCGCGAGCCGCGGCCGAACCGTTTTGGAGGATCGCGTATCGCAACGTCGAAGCGCATAAAGCGCAATGAGGAGATCTCGGCCCCGTCGGTGCGGGTGATCGCAGCGGACGGGAGTCAAGCCGGGGTCATGTCGCGAGCGGAAGCTCTGCAGATGGCCACTTCCCAGGCTCTGGACCTCGTCGAGGTTTCGCCAATGGCGGAGCCGCCGGTCGTGCGGGTGATGGACTTCGGGAAGTTCTTGTTCGAGCAGAACAAGAAGGCGCACGCGGCGAAACGCAAGCAGAAACAGATACAGGTCAAGGAAGTCAAGTTTCGTCCCGGTACGGAAGAGGCGGATTACCAGGTCAAACTGCGTAACATCATCCGCTTCCTGACCGAGGGTGATAAGGCCAAGGTAACGTTGCGTTACCGCGGTCGCGAGCTCGTGCACCAGGACATTGGTCGCAAGCTTCTGTCACGGATC
>JAKBCG010000155.1:0-3735 GCA_021808035.1 Pseudomonadota bacterium | reverse complement strand
GCGCCCTATGCGGTCGTCGAGCAGAATCCGCTGATGGAAGGCAAGCAGATGATCATGGTGTTCGGGCCGAAGAAGAAGTGAGCGGCGAGTCCTGACGGATTCGCCGTCCCGCCCGTAGCGGTGTCGGTGCGCGCACGAGGAGTGCGCGCGCCGCGCTTGTGAACGGGCCATAAGGATCGAGGAGTAGACGATGCCCAAGATGAAGACCAATCGGGCCGCGGCGAAGCGTTTCCGCAAGACGGCGGACGGCTTCAAGCGCGGTCAGTCCCACCGCCGCCACATCCTGACGAAGAAACCGAGCAAGCGGAAGCGACAGCTGCGCCGGGAGATGCAGGTCCACGAGACCGATCATGGCCGGATCAAGCAGTTGTTGCCGTACGCCTGAACCGACCGTTCTTCCGAAGGAGTGACATCAGATGGCTAGAGTCAAACGTGGCGTGGTCGCCGGACGGCGGCACAAAAAGATCCTGAAGAAAGCGAAGGGCTATTTCAACGCCCGTCGCAAGGTATTCCGCGCAGCGAAGCAGGCGGTCATCAAGGCCGGGCAGTACGCCTACCGGGGCCGCCGCGAGAAGAAGCGCGAGTACCGGGCGCTGTGGATCGTGCGGATCAACGCGGCCGCGCACTTGAGCGGCCTGTCCTACAGCCGCTTGATCGACGGGATGAACAAGGCGGGTCTCGAGATCGACCGCAAGGTGCTCGCGGATCTCGCGGTTCACGATCTGCCGGCCTTCGCGGTGATCGCAGAGCGGGCCAAAGCCAGCCTCGCGGCCTGACGGATGAACGGCCGCGCGGGGCGGGGGAGCCGGATCGCCGGGCTTCGCCGCTCCGCATGGCCCCACCACCGATGGCCGAACCCGAATCTCTCGCGGCGCTCGTGGCGCGCGCACTCGCGGACGTCGCGGCCAGCGCGAGCGTGGCCGCACTCGAGGAGGTGCGGGTGCACCTGGTCGGCAAGAAGGGGCAGTTGACCGAGCGGCTGAAGGCGCTCGGCGCGTTGCCACCGTCCGAACGGCCGATCGCCGGCCAACGCATCAACGAAGCCAAGGGCGAGATCGTCGCGGCGCTCGAGCAGCGCCGCGCGACGCTCGAGGCGGCGGCGCTCGATGCGGCGCTCGCGGCCGGCCGGATCGACGTGAGCCTGCCCGGTCGAGGACAGTCGACCGGGACGATGCATCCGGTGACCCGGACACGGTTGCGGATCGAGCGCATCTTCGCGCAGGCGGGCTTCGAGGTCGCCACGGGACCCGAGGTCGAGGACGATTTCCACAACTTCGAGGCGCTGAACATCCCGCGCGATCACCCCGCGCGGGCGATGCACGACACGTTCTACTTCGCCGACGGACGCCTGCTGCGGACCCATACCTCGCCGGTCCAGATCCGCGCGTTGCGCGTCCGGCCGCCGCCGCTCGCGATCATCGCGCCGGGCCGGGTGTACCGGAACGATTCCGACATGACGCATACGCCGATGTTCCATCAGGTCGAGGGGCTCGTCGTCGGCGAGCAGGTGAGCTTCGCGAACCTGAAGTCGATGTTGCACTCGTTCGTCGAGCGTTTCTTCGAGCGGTCGCTCGGGATGCGGCTGCGACCTTCGTATTTTCCATTCACCGAGCCGTCCGCCGAAGTCGACATCGAGTGCGTGTTCTGCCGCGGCGGCGGCTGCCGGGTCTGCAAGCAGACCGGCTGGCTCGAGATCCTCGGCTGCGGAATGGTGCATCCGAACGTCCTGGGCGCGGCCGGCATCGACGCCGAGCGCTGGCAGGGCTATGCGTTCGGGATGGGGATCGAGCGGCTCGCGATGTTGCGCTATGGCGTCGATGACCTGCGCTTGTTCTTCGAAAACGACCTGCAGTTCCTGAAGCAATTTCCGTGAAGATCACCCAGCACTGGCTCGAGGAATTCACGCCGGGCGCGGCGACGCCCGCCGAGCTCGGCGCGCAGTTGACGGTCGCCGGGCTCGAAGTGGAGGCGCTCGAGCCGGCGGCGCCGCCGTGCACCGGCGTCGTGGTCGGCGAGGTGCTCGCTTGCGCCCGACATCCGAATGCCGAGCGTCTGTCCCTGTGCGAGGTCACGACCGACGGCGCCGATCGGCTGCAAGTCGTCTGCGGTGCGCCGAACGCGCGCGCCGGACTCAAGGTCGCGGTCGCGAAGGTCGGTGCCCACCTGCCCGGCGGGGTCGTGATCAAGCGCGCGAAGCTGCGCGGCATCGAGTCCCAGGGGATGCTCTGCTCCGCGCGCGAGCTCGGGATCGGCGCCGAGCACGACGGCATCCTCGAATTGCCGGGGGACTTCGCGATCGGTCGCGACGTTCGCGTCGCGCTCGATCTCGACGACACGGTGATCGAGGTCAACGCGACGCCGAATCGCGGCGATTGCATGAGCGTGTTCGGGATCGCGCGTGATCATGCGGCGACACGCCGGCGCCGGCTCCATTACGCCGCGAAACCGGTCCCGCCGGTGCACGCGGGGGCGATCGCCGTCGAGCTCGCGGCGCCCGAAGCGTGCCCGCTGTTCGCCGGACGCCTGATCCAGGGGCTTCGGGCCGGCGCGCGCACCCCGCTGTGGCTGCGCGAGCGGCTGCGGCGCGTCGGGATCAACCCGATCTCGCCGATCGTCGACGTCACGAACTACGTGATGATCGACAGCGGTCAACCGATGCATGCCTACGACGCCGCGCGTCTCGCGGCGCCGATCACGGTGCGGTTCGCGGCCGCGGGCGAGCCCCTCGAGCTCTTGAACGATACGACGCTCTCGCTCACCCCGGATTGTCTGGTGATCGCCGATGCGAACGGTCCCGTCGGTCTCGCCGGGATCATGGGCGGGCGCAGGAGCGCGATCGGCGACGACACGGTCGACGTGTTCCTCGAGGCGGCGCACTTCACGCCG
The DNA here is from genome assembly GCA_021808035.1 of Pseudomonadota bacterium. GTDB lineage: Bacteria > Pseudomonadota > Gammaproteobacteria > Steroidobacterales > Steroidobacteraceae > Bog-1198. Next base: position 849 of record JAKBCG010000155.1, on the reverse strand, counting down.
TCGGTCATCGCGGGGCGTGCACGCCGGCTCGGACTGCTGACCGATGCGGCGCAACGGTTCGAGCGCGGCGTCGATCCCGAGCTGCCGCGCCGGGCGATCGAGCGGGCGACCGCACTGCTGCTCGAGATCGCGGGCGGCCGCCCGGGACCGATCAGCGAGGCACGCGCGGCGGCGTTCCCCGGCGCGCAACCGCGTATCCGACTGCGACGGCGCCGGCTCGAGCGCCTGCTCGGCACGACGGTCCCGGACGAGGAGGTGCGCGAACTGCTCGCCGCGATCGGCGATCGGGTCGAGGAACACGGCGAGGGCTGGGAACTCGGCGTGCCGTCACACCGCTTCGACCTCGCGATCGAGGCGGACCTCGTCGAGGAGGTCGCACGGCTGCGGGGCTTCGACCGCATTCCGGAGCACCCGGCGATCGCGCCGCAGCTCGCTGGCGAGGCGGGCGAACAGCGCGCCCCCGTGGAGCGGGCGCTCGCGGTGCTGATCGATCGTGGCTATCACGAGGCGATCACCTACAGCTTCGTCGATCCGGTGCTGCAGCGGGCGCTGTTCCCCGGTCAAGCGGGACTCGCGCTCGCCAACCCGATCTCGGCGGAGCTCGCCGAGATGCGGGTGTCGCTGTGGCCAGGATTGCTACAGGCCGCACGCGAGAACGCGCGGCGCCAACAGCCTCGACTGCGATTGGTCGAGTCGGGGCGGAAGTTCCTCCTCGACGCGGGCACGTTGCGGGAGATCGACACGATCGCGGGTCTCGCGAGCGGTGCCCGCTGGCCGGAGCAGTGGGGGATTGGGCGCGAGCCGGTCGATTTCTACGACGTCAAGGCCGACGTCCCGCGCTTCAGCGCG
>JAKBCG010000154.1 GCA_021808035.1 Pseudomonadota bacterium | reverse complement strand
CGTGCTCATGAGGGGTCGCGCCGCCGCAGTAGCTGGTGTTGCCGCCCTGCGGGACCACCGCGACGCCATCCCGGTCGCAGATCGCGAGGATCCGCGCGACCTCCTCGACGCTCGAAGGCAGCAATACGAGCGGGGTCGCCCCGTGGTAGAGGCCGCGGAAATCCTCGAGGTACGGCGCGACGTCCGCGATCGCGTCGAGCGCAGCGGTACGCCCGACCACCGCGCGCAGGTCCGCGAGCGTCGAAGCGGCGGGTGGACGCGGTGGCATCGGTTGCGGATGCGCGTCAGGCGGCACGCAATGCCGCGATCCGCTGCGCAAGCGGTGGGTGCGTCATGAACAGGTGCATCAGGCCGCCGGACCGCTCGGTGTTGATTCCGAACGCCTGCATCGATTCGGGCATCGGAACGCCGCCCTGGCTGTGCTGCAGGGCTTCCAACGCACCGATCATGTTGGACCGGCCGGCGAGCTGCGCGCCGCCCCGATCCGCGCGGAACTCGCGACGGCGCGAGAACCACGCAACGATCATGCTCGCGAAGACGCCGAGCACGATCTGCGCGATCATCGTCGTCACGAAAAGACCGATCCCGGGTTCGTCGCGCTCATTGCGCAGCACCGCGCGGTCGACGACGTTGCCGATCAGCCGCGCGAGGAAGATCACGAAGGTGTTGAGGACTCCCTGCAGCAGGGTCAGCGTGACCATGTCGCCATTCGCGACGTGGCTGAGTTCGTGGCCGAGCACCGCCTCGATCTGCGAGGGCGTCATGCCGCGAAGCAGTCCCGTGCTCACCGCGACCAGGGCGGCGTCGCGCCGCGCGCCGGTCGCGAACGCGTTCATCTCCGGCGACTCGAACACGCCGACCTCGGGCATGCGGACGTGCGCCGACTCGGCGAGCCGCGCGACGGTCGCGAGCAGCCACTGTTCGGCGGCGTTGGCGGGTTGGTCGATCACCCGCACGCCCATCGTGCGCTTCGCGATCCATTTCGACATCGCGAGCGAGATCAGGGCGCCGCCGAACCCGAAGATCGCGGAGAATACGAGCAGTGCGCCGTAGCCGCCGCCGCCGATCCGGATCCCGAACACCCGCTCGACGATGAACACGACGACCGACAGCAGCGCCAGCACGGCGATATTGGTGAGCAGGAACAGCACGATGCGTTTCATGGGTGCCTCGTCTAAGGAGGAAAGCGGTCGACCGGATCCGCGCCCTGAACGCCATGGTCGGGCCATGGTCGCGCAATTTCAAGCGGGCATCCGGGATGCGGCGGCCTTGAAGTTCGCGCATTCGCCCCCATACCGGGGTTGAATCGGGGCCATCGGTGCCCAGCCCACCGGACGTTCCATCGAGCAACACATCATGACGACCGACACGACCCTTGAACGCAAGGAATTCCAGGCGGAGACGCAGCAGGTGCTGCGCCTGGTGATCCATTCCCTGTACTCGCACAAGGAGATCTTCCTGCGGGAGTTGATCTCCAACGCATCCGACGCCTGCGAGAAACTGCGCTTCGAAGCGATCGGCAAGCCGGAACTCCTCGGTGGCGATGAGCTCTCGATCCGGCTGAAGGTCGATCCGGACGCGGGAACGCTCACCGTCGCGGACAATGGCGTCGGCATGAGCCGCGAGGAGGTCGTCGACAACCTCGGCACTATCGCCCGGTCGGGAACCAAGCGGTTCCTGGAGACCTTGAGCGGTGACGCGGCGAAGGACGCCCAGCTGATCGGCCAGTTCGGCGTCGGCTTCTATTCGGCCTTCATCGTCGCCGACCGGGTGACCGTGATCAGCAAGCGGGCCGACGCCGACGCGGTGCGCTGGGAGTCGAGCGGCGAGGGCGCCTACGAGATCGGGCCGGAGGCGCGGGCCGACCGCGGTACCGAGGTGATCCTGCACCTGCGCGAGGACGACAAGGAGTTCCTCGAGGAATGGCGCCTGCGGGAGCTCGTGCGCAAGTACTCCGACCACCTCGGCGTGCCGATCGTTCTGGAGTCGCGAGGCAAGCGCGAGACGCTGAACCAGGCGAAGGCGTTCTGGACGCGCCCCAAAGCCGAGCTCACCACGGACGACTACCAAGGCTTCTTCAAGCACCTCGTCCACGGCGAGGACGAGGCGCGAGCGTGGGCGCACAACAAGGTCGAGGGCGCGCTGGAATACACGTCGCTGCTCTACCTGCCGAAGCGTGCGCCGTTCGAGCTGTTCGACCGGGAACATCGCGCCGGCATCCAGCTCTACGTGAAGCGGGTGTTCATCATGGACAAGGCGGCGGAGCTTCTGCCGCCCTGGCTGCGATTCATGCGCGGACTGGTCGACACCGCCGACCTGCCGTTGAACGTCTCGCGCGAACTGCTGCAGAACAACCGCACCGTCGACAAGATCCGCGCGGCGCTCGTGAAGCGCACACTCGACCTGCTCGAGGAACTCGCGGCATCGGACGCGGCGAGCTATGCCGAGTTCTGGACGACCTTCGGAGCGGTGCTGAAGGAAGGGATCATCGAGGACCCGGCGATGCGGCCGCGGATCGCGAAGCTGCTGCGGCTGCATTCGACGAACGGAACCGGCTGGGTCACGCTCGCCGACTACGTCGCCCGGATGAAGCCGGACCAGAAATCGATCTTCTACCTCACCGCGGACACCGAGACCGCCGCGCGCAACAGCCCGCACCTCGAGGGCTTCCGCGCACAGGGGATCGAAGTGCTCCTGCTGACCGACCGGATCGACGAATGGGTCGTGAATCATCTGCGCGAGTTCGACGGCAAGCCGCTCGCGAGCGCCGCGAGCGCGACGGCGGACGTCTCGCCGGCGATCCAGACCCCGGAGCGGATCGCCGAGGAGGCAGCTTTCAAGGAGCCGCTCGAACGCCTTGCAAAGGCGCTCGACGGGAAGATCGACCGTGCGCGCCTGTCGTCGCGCCTCACCGATTCACCGGCCTGCCTGGTGTTCGCCGAGCACGGCATTTCGCTGCGGATGGCGCGGATCCTGAAGCAGGCGGGACAGAACTCGTTCGAGTCCCCGCCGATCCTCGAGATCAATCCGAAGCATCCCTTGATCATGCGGCTCAAGGACATACCGGATGGGGCCCCGTTCACGGAATTCGCGCGCGTGTTGTTCGACCAGGCGCTGCTCGCCGAGGGCGGCGAGCTGGAGGACCCGGCCGCGTTCGTGCGGCGCGTGAACCAGCTGATCGTCGACGGGTTGAACGACAAACCGCGGATCCTGGTGGGCTGAGCCCGGGAGAGCGAGGGTATGAAGACGCAATCGACCGTGCTGGCGGTGCCGCCGCAGCCGGGTGATCACCGGCAGGGTCCGGCGCACGCACGGCTCACGCTGATCGAGTATGGCGACTTCGAGTCGCCGGCATGTCGTTCGGCCGCGCCGACGGTGCGGATGCTGTTGGACCGGTATCCGACGCACCTGCAGGTCATCTATCGGCACTTCCCCTCGGAGCTCGAGCATGCGCACGCCGTGCTTGCCGCGGAGGCGTCGGAGGCGGCCGCGGCGCAGGGCAAGTTCTGGGAAATGCACGATGCGCTGTACCGACACGCCGCGCGGCTCGGCCCGAAGGACCTGCATCGCTACGCGGTCGAGATCGGCCTCGATCCGGTGCGCTACACCGCCGAGATGGACGACCACATCTATCTGCAGAAGGTGCGCGAGCACATCGACGGCGCGCGCCGCAGCCATCTCGTCGCGGCCCCGGCGTTCTTCCTCGGCGGCGTCCACCAGGACACCGTGGGGGGGATGGGCCGTCTCATCGACACGATCGACGAGGCGGTCGCGCGGGAGCGCTGAGGATCCCGCGGCGGTATTGCGCCGCCGCGCTAGTTCCAGCCGTCGCCGCCGTCCGCACCGCCGCCGTCGTCCCAGGAACCCCGATCGTCGGTGATCCCGAAGTCATTCCCGCCCAGGTCGGCGGTGGACAGACCAGGGTTCCCGAGCGGGTCGCCATCGTCGGATCCGGAGCCGCCGGGCGCCACGGACTGGCCACCGTTCACCAGGTGTTGGGCGAGTTCCTCACCCGCGACCATTCCGGCGCCGATGCCGAGCCCGGAGGCGAGGCCGCCGACGATACCCGAGCCGATACCGCCCGTCGGCGGGGAGGCGGCGCCGTACGGGCCTGGACCATAGGTGCCGGGACCGCCATAAGGTCCCGCAAAAGGTCCTCCAGGAGTCGCGACGCCGAACGGTCCGACCGGCGAGATGATCCTGCCGTAGGCAGGATTTGGGGTCCGCCGCCGCAGCAACGACAGCACGATCAAGGCGATCGCGCCGAGCAGCAGCACACCGCCCCACGGGAGGTGGCGACGCGGCGCAAGTTCGCCCGTCCGCACCGCGACGGTGGGCTGATCGAGCCGTGCCCGCAGCGCGTGCACCGATCGCGGTTGCGCGAACGGCAGACCGGGCGCGAGCGTCTCGGCCCGCAAAAGTTCGGTGCGGGCGGTCGCCAGGCGGCCTTCGCGCACCGCGAGCTCCGCCGCGACGTAGTGCGCCTTGCCGCTTTGCGGATGGTCCTTCAAGACCCGATCGATCATCGCTTGTGCCCGGCCGAGATTGCCCGCACGGGCGGCCTGATAGATCTGCTGGGAGCTCGGATCTTTCGCGGCCCAGCTCGGCACCGCGGCGAGCGCCGCGGCCGCGAGCATGAGCGCGGCCAGAGAATGCTTGATCATCGGAATCCTCGCCGGTGGCCCGCCATCTGCCGGATTGGATCCGCAGGCCGCCCGCAAGTTCAGTTCAAGCTGCGGTACGCGTGATTTCCTCGAGCGCGGCGAGCAGCCGATCCACTTCCTCGCGGGTGTTGTAGAGCGAGAACCCGGTGCGCAACAGGCCGCCACGGTCGGCGAGTCCGAGCACCTCGACCACGCGCACCGCGTAGAAGTCGCCATCCCAGACGCACAGTCCACGCTCATCGAGCCGTGCGGCGACGTCGCCGGCCTTGCGCCCATCGAGCGTGATCGACACCGTCGGCGCGCGGGCGCGATCGTCGAACCCGGGTCCGTACAGACGCACCCCCGGCAGCGCGGCGACTCGGCGATGATACTCGGCGGCGAGCGCGTGCTCGTAGGCCGCGATCCCGGTCATCGCGTCGATGATGCGTTCGCGGGCGTTCGCGCCGCGACCCAGGGACTCGATGTAGTCGATCGCCGCGCGTACGCCGTGGATCGCGGCGGCATTCAGGGTGCCGGTCTCGAACCGGTACGGCGACGCCGGGTTCTGCGCCGAGAGTCGATCCGTCGGCAGCCGCTCGAGCATGCCCGGACGCGAGTACAGGATGCCGACGTGGGGTCCGTAGAACTTGTAGGCCGAACACAGCAGGAAATCGGTGCCGAGCGCCTGGACGTCGATCGGGAAGTGCGGGGCGTAATGTACCGCGTCGACCACCATCAGCGCGTCGACCGCGGCCGACAGGCGCCGCACCAGCGCGAGATCGTTCACGGTGCCGAGCGCGTTCGAGGACGCGCCGATCGCGACCAGCTTGGTGCGCGCGTCGATCTTCGTGGCAAGGTCGTCGAGGTCGAGCCGGCCGTCCTCACCAAAGCGGACCTCGCGCACGACCACGCCGCGTTCGCGCAGCATCAGCCACGGCCCGCGGTTCGCCTCGTGGTCGAGCTCGGTGATCACGACCGCGTCGCCGGCCTCGAGCGTGCGGCCGATCGCGTGCGCGAGCGAGAAGCACATCGTCGTCATGTTCTGGCCGAAGGAGATCGTCTCGGGTCCGGCCGCGCCGAGGAACGTCGCGACCGCGCTGCGCGCCTCGTGCAGGCGGCGGCCGACTTCGCGCGACGGGGCGAACGCACCGCCGGTGTTCACGTTGCAGTGCGCATATACGTCCTCGATCGCGCGGATCACCGCGAGCGGGACCTGACTGCCACCCGGGCCGTCGAGAAACGCGATCGGCGCGCCGCCGCGCATCGCGCGCAACGCCGGGAAATCCGCGCGGCGGCGCGCGCAGTCGTCTGCGGTATAACTCATCGGCGACCCTCGCTCAAAGCAGGTGGTAAATGAAGTCGTAGCTCGTCGCTTTGGCGTCGCGGGCATGCAGCGTCATCGAGCCGCGGGCGCCGGCGTACGCGCCGGTGCCGCCGGTCACGGTCAGGGTCGAATCGCCGGCGTCGCGGAACGGTCCCTCGACCGTGATCTGCCCATCGCGCAGCAGCAGCGTCCAGAAGCACTCCCAGCGCTTGCCCTTCACCACGCGGATGCAGAAGCCCTGGTCGCTGCCGACCTGGACCTTGTTGGTGGCGTCGAACACCGGGTTCGCGAACGTCAGCAGGTCGCCGCGC
>JAKBCG010000153.1 GCA_021808035.1 Pseudomonadota bacterium | reverse complement strand
GCGCACGAAATCGAACGAATCGATCGGTGCCGAGTCGGCGAGCGGCGTTCCCGCGACGCGGACCAGGCGGTTGATCGGCACGCTCTGCGGGTGCGCCGGCAGCGTCGCGAGCGTGTGCAGCATCGCAGCCCGGTCCTCCGGCTCCTCGCCCATGCCGACGATCCCGCCGCAGCAGACCTGCATCCCGGCGTCGCGCACCGCCTGCAAGGTGTCGAGCCGGTCCTGGAAGGAGCGCGTCCCGATGATCTGCGGATAATACGCGGGCGACGTATCGATGTTGTGATTGTAGTAGTCGAGCCCGGCGTCCTTGAGCTCGTGCGCCTGCGCGGCCGTGAGCATCCCGAGCGTCGCGCAGGTCTCGAGGCCGAGATCCTTGACCGCGCGGATCATCGCAATCACCTTGCGCAGATCCTTCGGCTTCGGTGCTCGGTACGCGGCGCCCATGCAGAAGCGCGTCGCGCCGCTTTCCTTCGCGAGCCGCGCACGCTCGGCGACGGTCTCGACTTCCAGCAGTTCCGCCGGCTCGAGCCCGGTGTCGTGTCGCGCGCTCTGCGGACAATAGCCGCAGTCCTCGGGACAGGCACCGGTCTTCACGCTGAGCAGCGTGCTCACCTGGATCGTGTTTGGCCGCTGGAAGCGCCGATGTACGCGCTGCGCCTCGAAGAGCAAATCCATGAACGGGCGGCCGTACAGCGCCCGCACTTCGCCGAGCGTCCAGTCGCTGCGCACCAGCGCCGCCTCTCCCCGCTCCGTCATCGCAAATTCCCCTTCGCCGGCGATCGATTTCCCGGCCCTGTCCGCGCCGGCCAGTATTCGTCCGCGGGTGCGGGTAGTCAACCGGCGCGCCCTGTCCGGGTTGACGAGCGACCGCGCTCGCGGCCTAGCGGAACTGATAGTCCAGCAGAATCCCGATGAACACCGCCATCCCGACGTAGTGGTTGTTCAGGAACGCACGGAAGCAGGCGTCGCGTTCGCGCCGTCGGATCAACCACAACTGACGCACGAAGAGCACCGCGGCCACGGCGAGCCCCGCGGCGTACCAGGCGCCGAGGTGCGCGCGACGGCCGACGAGCGCGAGCGCGAGCAGCGTCATCGCTTGCAGCACCGCGATGATGTGCCGGTCGGAATCGCCGAACAGGATCGCGGTCGAGCGCACGCCGATCTTCCGGTCGTCGTCGCGGTCGACCATCGCATAGAGCGTGTCGTACACCGTCACCCAGAGCAGGTTCGCGAGGAACAGCAGCCATGCGACGCGCGGCACACGGCCGAGCTCGGCCGCGAACGCCATCGGTATCCCCCAGCCGAACGACAGGCCGAGGTAGAGCTGCGGGATCGACAGGAACCGCTTGATGAACGGGTACGTGACCGCGAGGAACGCGCCGACCAGCGCGAGCAGCAGCGCGAGGCGGTCGAGGCGCAGCGCGAGCGTCAGCGCCGCGAGCGACAGGATCGCGAACAGCACGAGCGCCTCGGTCGTCGACACCCGGCCCGCGGCGAGCGGCCGGTCGCGCGTGCGCGCGACGTGCGGATCGAACGCGCGGTCGGCGTAGTCGTTGATCACGCACCCCGCAGAGCGCATCAACAGCACGCCGACGACGAAGATGGTGAAGATCTCGGCGCGGGGCCGCCCGTCCGCCGAGATCCAGACCGCCCACAACGTGGGCCAGAGCAGCAGGTACGCCCCGATCGGCCGGTCGAGCCGCATCAAGCGTCCGTAATCCGCAAGGGTCGCGCCGAGCCGGGGCAGGCCGCGGGTCATGATCGGATGGCACCGCGCGCGATACAGCAGCCGGCGCCCATGCGCGCGGAGCGTCTGCGCGAGCTCGTCGCCGGATCGCGGCATCCGCATCGGGACCGTCTCCGCTAGCCGCCGCCGGCCGCGGGCAGGAACACCTCCTGCAACGCGAGCGGCGCGCCGCGAAGCCGCAGCCTGGTGCGCCGGGCCCACAGGACCTCCGGTGTCCTTGCACCAAGCGCCGCGCGCGCGAGCGGCGCGTCGTCGGTGAGCCGCGCGTACTCGTAGGGATCGCGCGTGACCCCCGAGAGCTGCGCGAGCATCTCCGGCAGCGACGATTCGCCGAGTTCCGCGAGCCAGGGGTGGGTCGTCAGCGTCGAATCCGGCAGTACCGCCCGGCACAACGCCCAATCGTGGCCGTCCACCCGCAACCATTCCTCGCGAACGAGGCCGGCCGGATCCCGCGATCCCAGGAACGCGCGCTCCTCGGCACTGAGGAGCGAGGTCCAGGGATCGGTCGCCCGCCAGTCGAAGCGCTCGCGGAACCGTTCGCGCAGGCGCTGCGTCAGCCACCCCTGCCCGATCAGCCACGGGCGCAGGCTCGCGTCGACCTCGCGGCTGCCGAGGCGCTCCGCGGGGACCCACTCGATCGGGTCGGGTCGTGACCGGCTCACGGTTAACATCGGCGCATTCTACCTAGCCGACGCTGCCATAGCGTTCGGCGCCGCCGATCCAGCGTGCGAGCAGCGGCTCGATCCGCTCCGGCCAGCGATCGAGCAGGGTGCTGGCCGCAACCTGCACGCGCGGCAGCAGATCGGCGTCGCGCGCGAGGTCCGCGACGCGCAGCTGCGCGAGCCCCGTCTGACGGATGCCGAGCAGCTCGCCGGGTCCGCGCAGCGCAAGGTCGCGCCGCGCGACCTCGAAGCCGTCGTTGGTCGCGCGCAGCACCGCGAGACGCTCCCGGGCGAGCGGCGCGAGCGGGGCCCGGTAGAGCAGCACGCAACTGCTCGCATGCACGCCGCGGCCCACCCGGCCGCGCAACTGATGGAGCTGGGCGAGGCCCATCCGCTCGGCGTTCTCGATCACCATCAAGGTCGCGTTCGGCACGTCGACGCCCACTTCGATCACCGTCGTCGCGACCAGCAACTGGATCTCCCCGTGCTGGAACCGGCGCATGGTGAGTTCCTTCGCGGCGCCCGCCATGCGTCCGTGGACCAGTCCGACGTGGATCTCCGGCAGTGCCGCTGCGAGTGCGGCGGCGGTCTCCTCGGCCGCCTGGAACGGCATCTCCTCGGATTCGTCGATCAGCGGGCACACCCAATACGCCTGCCGGCCGCCCCGGCAGGCGTCCCGGATCCGCTGGACCACCTGGTCGCGACGGGCGTCGTTGAGCACGACCGTGCGTACCGCGGTGCGCCCCGGGGGCAGCTCGTCGATCACCGAGACGTCGAGATCCGCGTACGCGGTCATCGCGAGCGTGCGCGGGATCGGCGTCGCCGTCATGATCAGCTGATGCGGGCGCCGGTCGCCGGCCGAGCCCTTCTCGCGCAGGCTGAGTCGCTGGTGCACCCCGAAGCGATGCTGCTCGTCGACGATCGCGACCGCGAGTGCGGCGAACTCGACGCCCTCCTGGAACAACGCATGCGTGCCGATCACGATCCGCGCGTCGCCGCTGCGCACCGCGGCGAGGGTCTCGCGCCGCGTGCGCGCGCCTGGACGTCCGGCGAGCAACGCGACCGGAACGCCGAGTGGTTCGAACCACCGGTGGAAGTTGCGCGCGTGCTGGTCGGCGAGCAGTTCCGTCGGGGCCATCAACGCGACCTGCGCGCCGGCCTCGAGCGCGCGGCACGCGGCGAGCGCGGCGACCACGGTCTTGCCGCAGCCGACATCGCCTTGCACGAGGCGCAGCATCGGCATCGGCCGCGCGAGGTCCGACTCGATCTCACCGAGCGCGCGCGTCTGCGCGGCGGTGAGGCGGAACGGGAGCGATCCCTGCAGCCGCCGCTTCAAATCGTCGCGGACCGGCAAGGCCCAACCCGCCTCGCGCTGGATGCGCCGCCGCAAGCGCTGCAGCGACAGGTGATGAGCGAGCAACTCCTCGAACGCGAGCCGGCGCTGCGCAGGGTGCCGCCGCGCGATCAGTGCATCGATCGGCGCGTCCGGCGGCGGCCGGTGTACGTAGCGCAACGCCTCGACGAGATCCGGCATCGTCTCGGCGGCGAGCAGCGCCCGTGGCAGCAGGTCCTCGATTTCCGGCGTCGGCGCGCGTTCGAGCGCGGCGCCGACGATTTGCCGCAACCGGCCCTGGGTAAGCCCCTCGGTCGCCGGGTAGACGGGCGTCAGGTGATCCGTCGCCGCCGGATTCGCGCCGTCGACCCGCCGGTATTCCGGATGAACGATCTCGAGCCCGGTCGGACCGCGGCGCACCTCGCCGAAGCACCGCAGCCGGGATCCGCGCGCGAGGCCACGGTGCTGCTCCGCGCTGAAGTGGAAGAAGCGCAGGGTCAGGAAACCGGTGCCGTCGTCTATCCGGCACAACAGCTGCCGTCGTCCGCGGAACGCGACTTCGGTCAGGCGGACCTCACCTTCGACCGCGGCCCGCTGGCCTGGCCGGAGCTCGCCGAGCGGGACGATCCGTGTACGGTCCTCGTAGCGCAGTGGCAGCAGGAACAGCAGATCCCCGATCGACTCCACGCCGAGCGCGCGCAACCGTTCGGCGACGGCGGTGCCGACGCCGCGCAGCGCGGTGACCGGCGTCGGCGCCGTCACAGCGCGACGATGCACTCCGCTTCGATCTTCGCGCCGCGTGGCAGCGCTGCGACGCCGACCGCCGCGCGCGCCGGGTACGGCTCGAGGAAAACCTCCGCCATGATGCGGTTGACGAGCGCGAAGTCGCCGAGGTCGGTCAGGTAGAGGTTGACCTTGACGACGTCGTCGAGGCTCGCGCCGGCGGCCCCGACGATCGCCCGGAGGTTCTCGAACACCCGCCGCGTCTCGGGCTCGATGCCGCCGGCGACCATCGCCATCGTCGCCGGGTCCAGCCCGATCTGACCGGAGACCCAGATCGTGTTCCCGACGCGCGTCGCCTGCGAATAGGTGCCGATCGCGGACGGCGCCTCGGCCGTCGAGATGATTTGCTTCGTCATGCTTGCCCCCTGGATCTCATGGTTTGTCTCGCGAGCGCACGGCCGCGAGCGTCCGATACACGCGCTGCACGTTCGGCATGCGCCGGATCGTCCTGATCACGTGCGCGAGATGCTTGCGGTCGCGTACCTTCAGTTCGAAGGTGAGCGCCGAGGTCGCCGCGTCCCGTTCCTCGAGCGTCACGTGATCGATGTTGGTGCCGGTGCCGGCGATGCTGGCGGCGACCGCCGCGAGCACGCCGACGCGATTGTCGATCTCCAGCTGGATCTCGGAGCTGAACAGGCGGCCCGGATGCGATTCCCAGGCGACCGGCAGCCACTTCTCAGGCTGCTTGCGGTAGTCGGCGAGATTGCCGCAGTTCTGCCGGTGGATCACGAGGCCGCGGCCGCTGCTCAAGTAAGCCATGATCGGATCGTTCGGGATCGGATGGCAGCAACGCGCGTAGGTGACGAGCAATCCCTCGGTACCGGCGATCGTCAGCGGGCCCTGTGTGGTGGCGTCGTGCTCGGCGTCGCCGCTCGGGCGCAGCCGGCGCGCCACCAGCTGCGGCAGCCGCTCGCCGAGGCCGATGCGTTCGTACAGGTCGTCGGCGTCCTTGAGCTTGAACTCCTTGACCGCGGCGTCGATCTGCTCCGGCGGGATCCTGGCCAGCTTCAGCGACAGCTCTTCGAGCGCGAGCGAGAGCAGCCGCTTGCCGAGCTCGATCGCGTCGCCACGCTTCATGCCCTTCAGGTATTGCCGCACCGCCGCCCGCGCCTTCGCGGTCACGAGGAAACCCGACCAGGACGGGTTCGGCGTCGCCCCCTTCGCGGTGATGATCTCGACGGTCTGGCCGTTGCGCAGCGGTGTGCGCAGCGGCACGAGCCGCCGGTCGACCTTGGCGGCGACGCAGCGGTTGCCGACGTCCGTGTGGATCGCGTAAGCGAAGTCGACGCAGGTCGAGCCGCTCGGAAGCCGGAGGATCCGGCCTTTCGGCGTGAACACGTAGACCTTGTCCGGGAACAGGTCGACTTTCACGCTCTCGAGGAACTCCTCCGAGCTGCCGCCTTCCTGGATCTGCACCAGGCCGGCGAGCCATTCGCGCGCCCGGTCGTGCTCGATCCCGCCGAACGCCTCGCCGCCTGCCTTGTACTTCCAATGCGCCGCGATCCCCGACTCGGCGAGGTGGTGCATCTCCTCGGAACGTATCTGCACCTCGATCGGCACGCCGTTCGGGCCGAACAACGTCGTGTGCAGCGACTGGTAGCCGTTCACGCGCGGAATCGCGATGTAGTCCTTGAAACGTCCGGGCATCGGCTTGTACAGCCCGTGCACGACCCCGAGCGCGCGGTAGCAAGCGTCGACGGAGTCGACGACGATCCGGAAGCCGTACACGTCGACGACCTCGCCGAGCGAGATCG
>JAKBCG010000152.1 GCA_021808035.1 Pseudomonadota bacterium | reverse complement strand
GCGGCATCATCGCCTTCAACCGCAGGCTCGACGCCGCCACCGCCGGAACGATCGCCGATCGGCAGTTCGTCGAGGTCATCCTCGCCCCGGAGATCGACCCCGCGGCCGCCGCGCTGCTCGAGCGCAAGGAGAACGTCCGCGTGCTGCAGGTCGGCGACGTCGGACGAGCGGTCGCGCAGCGCCTCGAGTACCGCAGCGTGACCGGGGGACTGCTCGCCCAGACGCGCGATGAGGCGCGGATCGCGCGCGCGGACCTGCGCGTCGTGACCCGACGCACGCCGACCCCGGCCGAGATCGAGGATCTGCTGTGCGCATGGCGGGTCGCGAAGTTCGTGAAGTCGAACGCGATCGTCTGCGTGAAGGATCGCGCGACGATCGGCATCGGCGCAGGCCAGATGAGCCGCGTGGTGAGCAGCCGGATCGTCGCGATGAAGGCGCGCGACGCGGGATTGTCCTGCGAGGGCGGCGCGGTCGCGTCGGACGCGTTCTTTCCGTTCCGCGACGGCCTCGAGACGATCGCCGAATTCGGGATCACCGCGGTGATCCAACCGGGCGGATCGAAGCAGGATGCGGACGTGATCGCCGCGGCCGACGAGCGCGGGATTGCGATGGTCTTCACCGGCATTCGCCACTTTCGTCACTAGGATCCCGGATGAAGATCCTGGTCGTCGGCGGCGGAGGGCGCGAACACGCGCTGGCATGGAAATGCGCGCAGTCGACGCGGGTCGATCTCGTCCACGTCGCGCCCGGCAACGCCGGCACCGCGCTCGAACCGAAGGTGCGCAACGCCGCGATCGCCGCGGACGACGTCGATGCGCTCGCCGCGTTCGCGGCGCGGGAGCGCATCGACCTGACCATCGTCGGCCCGGAGGGACCGCTGGTCGCCGGTATCGCCGATCGGTTCGCGGCCGACGGACTCGCCTGCTTCGGACCGACCCGCGCCGCGGCGCGGCTCGAAGGCTCCAAGGCATACACCAAGGCGTTCCTGTCGCGCCACGGCATCCCGACGGCCGCGTATCGTTCGTTCACCCGCGAGGACTTCGATCCCGAGGTCCTGCGTCGCTGGCGGTTGCCGCTGGTGATCAAGGCCGACGGCCTCGCGGCCGGCAAGGGCGTCGTGATCTGCGACACGCACGCGCAGGCCGTCGACGCCGCGGCCCGGATGCTGAACGGCGCGTTCGGCGCGGCCGGCGAATCGATCGTCGTCGAGGAGTTCCTGGAAGGCGAGGAAGTGAGCTTCATCGTGACCGCGGACGGACTCGCGGCGCTTCCCCTCGCAACCGCGCAGGACCACAAGCGCCGCGACGACGGCGATCGGGGACCCAACACCGGCGGGATGGGCGCGTATTCGCCGGCGCCGGTCGTGACCCCGGCGCTGCACGCGCGGATCATGCGCGAGGTGATCGAGCCGACCTTGCGCGGGCTGCAACTCGAAGGCGTCCATTACACCGGGTTCCTGTACGCGGGTCTGATGATCGCCGCGGACGGTACGCCGAACGTGCTCGAGTTCAACTGCCGTCTCGGCGATCCCGAAGCACAGCCGATCCTGATGCGCCTGCGCAGCGACCTGCCCGCTTTGTGCGAAGCGGCGCTCGCGCACCGACTCGCCGGGTTCCACGCCGACTGGGACCCACGCGCGGCGCTCGGCGTCGTCCTCGCCGCCGGTGGCTACCCGGAGACGGCGCGCACCGGCGATCCGATCACCGGTCTCGACGCCGCGGCTCGCTTGCCGGGCAAGGTGTTCCATGCCGCCACGCGCCTCCGGGACGGCCACGTGGTCACGAACGGCGGCCGGGTGTTGTGCGCGGTCGGTCTGGGCGCAACGGTCGGTTCGGCACGCGACGCGGCGTACGCGCTGGCCGACGCGATACACTGGGAATCGATGCAATTGCGGCATGACATCGGCCATCGCGCGATCGCGCGCGAGGTGGCCGGCGCCGGCGATCGACCGGCCGGGGAGCGAGGATGAGCCTGTCCGCACTGTGGAGTGCGACCTGGATACTCGCGGTCGGCACGTCGCTCGCCGGCGGGGCGGGCGCGTTCACGCTGCACGTCGACGGGGCCCCACAGGTCGCGAAGGATCAGGTCTACGACCGCGGGGGCTGTGATGGGGCGAATCGATCGCCCGCGCTCAGCTGGTCGTCCCCCCCGGCGGGCACGCGCAGTCTCGCGATCACGATGTTCGACCCGGATGCCCCCGGGCATGGCTGGTGGCACTGGATCGTCGCCGACCTCCCGGCGAGCCTGCGCGGGTTGCCGGCGAACGCGGGCGCCGCAGCAGGCGGATCCTTGCCGACGGGGGCGTTCCAGGGACGCAACGACTTCGGCGAATTCGGCTACGGCGGTCCTTGTCCGCCGCTCGGCGACCCGCCGCATCATTACGTGATCACGGTCTGGGCGCTGCGCTCGGCGCGGCTGCCGGTCGAGCACTCGGCGCTCGACCGCACGATCGAAGCCGCGTTGCGGCACGATGCGATCGCGAGCGCACGCGCGGTGCTCACCTACGGTCGATCGCGCGCGAGCCGCTGACTCGGCGGCGCGGCGCCGCTACGCGTCGCGCTAGCGCGCGAGCGCGTTAGCGTCCCAGCCGCCACCGAGTGCGGCGATCAGCGAAACGCTCGCCGTCAGCCGGTTCAAGCGGACGTTGAGGGCGGTCTCGCGGCTCGCAAGCGTGGTCGTCTGCGCGCTGATCACGCTGCTGTACGGGACGACCCCGGCCTTGTACTGGTCGAGGGTCAACGCCTGCGCTTCGCGGGCCTGTGCGACCGTGTTCCGTGCGATCGCCGCCTGGCGCTGCAGGATCCGCAGCGTCGCCAGATCGTCCTCGACCTGCTGCACGGCGGACAGCACCGTTTGCCGGTAATCGGCGACGCTCGCGTCGTACGCGGCGCGGGCGGCGGCGGCCTGGGCGCGCCGCAAGCCCCCGGCGAACAGGGTCTGCGCAACCTGCGGCCCGAAGGCCCAGACCATGTTGGAGCTGCGGATCAGCGTCGCAAGCACGCCGCTCGCATAATCGTCGGAGCCGGTGAGCTGCAACGCCGGGAAGAACGCCGCGCGGGCGACGCCGATCTGGGCGTTCGCCGCCGCGACCTGCCGCTCCGCCTCGGCGACGTCCGGCCGCCGCTCGAGCAGCGACGACGGCACGCCGGCCGGAACGACCGGCACCACCGCGGTCAGCGGCGCGGGTGCGACCGAGAAGCGTGACGGGGGTATGCCGAGCAGTACGGCGACCGCGTGCACCAGCAACGCGCGTTGCACGCCCGCGTTGACCTGCTGCGACTCGCTCGCGAGCAGTTGGGTACGCGCGCTGACCACGTCCGCTTCGGCGGCGACGCCGTAGTGATAGCGGCTCTCGGTGATCGCGAGCGCCTGGCGGTCCGCGGTGACGGTGTCGGCGAGCAGCGCCACCAGGCGATCCTGGGCCCGCAGCGCGAAATAGTCGGTCGCGAGCTCCGCGCGGACCGACAGCCGGGTTGCCGCGAGCGCGGCGGCCGCGGCCTCGGCCGACGCCGCGCTGCCCTCGACCTCGCGGCGCGTGCGCCCCCAGACATCGAGGTTCCAGGTGCCCGCGAGACCGGCGGAGTTCAGCGTGCTCGACCCGGCGGTCGTCGTCGTGCGTTCGCGTCCGAAGCTCGCGGTCAGGGTCGGCCAGAACCCGGCACGGGCTTCGCGGACCAACGCCCGCGCCTGCGCGACGGCCGCCCGGGCGGAGGCGACCGTCGGATTCGACGCACCGACCCGCCGTTCGAGGTCGTCGAGCACGGGGTCGCGATAGATCCGCCACCAAGCGGTGCGTTCGATGCGGCCGGGCGAGCTCGGCTTCCAG
Organism: Pseudomonadota bacterium; assembly: GCA_021808035.1. Taxonomy (GTDB): domain Bacteria; phylum Pseudomonadota; class Gammaproteobacteria; order Steroidobacterales; family Steroidobacteraceae; genus Bog-1198. The sequence goes on along the minus strand of JAKBCG010000152.1, from coordinate 2,465 downwards.
CCGCGCGCCTCTTCGTAATGCCGCCCGACGTCGACGGTGGGCCGCCGGTAATTCGGCCCGACCGCGCACGCCGCCGTGGCCGCCGCGCACACCATGATCCCGACCCAGCGACCCCTCATGTCCCTGCCTCCACCGGCCGACCAGTCGCGAGCGTCTCGCCCCGGTGGCGTCGACCGATCCGCCGCACGTACCAATAGACGACCGGAGTCGTGTACAGCGTCAGCAGCTGGCTGACGACGAGCCCGCCGACGATCGAGATGCCGAGCGGACGGTGCAGCTCCGTCCCCTCGCCCGCGGCGACCGCGAGCGGCAGCGCGCCGGCGAGCGCCGCGCACGTGGTCATCATGATCGGCCGGAAGCGCAGCTCGCAGGCGTGCGCGATCGCGGCGCGCGAGTCCATTCCGAGCCGGCGCTCCGCGTCGAGCGCGACGTCCACCATCATGATCGCGTTCTTCTTCACGATCCCGATCAACAGCAGGATTCCGAGGAACGCGATCAGGCTGAACTCGGTTCGCGTGACGATCAACGCGAGCAGCGCGCCGAGGCCGGCCGAGGGCAGCGTCGAGAGGATCGTCAGCGGCTGGCCGTAACTCTCGTAGAGGATCCCGAGGACCACGTAGATCGCGAGCAGCGCCGCCAGGAGCATCAACGGCTGGCTGCTCTCGCTCTGCCGGAACAGTCGCGCGGTACCGTAGCCGGTCCCCCGGATCGTGACGGGGACGTGTATCCGCGCCATCGTCCGCCGGATCGCCGCGAGCGCCTGGCCGAGCGAGGCGCCGTGCGCGAGGTTGAACGCGATCGTGGTCGACGCGGCGGTTCCGGTGTGCTCGACGCTGACCGGCGCGGTCGAGGTCGCGAAGTGGGCGAATGCCGCGAGCGGAACGACCGTCTCCGGGCTCGTGCTCACCGCTGGCGCGGTCGAGGTGTTGCCGCGCCCGGCGTTCGCCAGCGCGTTCGTCGCGAGGTTGCGCGCCGAATCGGCGGCGACCGCGGCCGCGGTCGCCGCGGCCGGAGCCCCTCCGAGACCCGTGATCGCCGTCGTGCCCGCGACCGCCTGCGTCGCCTGAGTACCGCTGACCGGGCTCCCGGACGTGCTCACGTACAGCTGCCGGAGCACCCCGGGGCTGCGCTGGTACCGGGGCGCGATCTCCATCACGACGTGGTACTGCTGCGGGCTCGAGGGGTCGTAGATCGTGGACACCGGCGATTGCGCGAACGCATCGCCCAAGGTCTCGTCGATCTGGCTCTCCGTCAAGCCGAGCCGCGACGCGGTGTCCCGGTCGACGATCACGTCGGACTGCAGCCCGCCGGGCTGCAGGTCGCTGTCGACGTCGGTGACCTCGGGCACGTGCTGCAGGGCGAGGCGCAGTTTGCGCGACCAGAACCACAGTTGCTGGAGGTTGTCGCCGAGCAGCGTGTACTGGTACTCCGCGTTCGCGGACCGCCCGCCGGCGCCGATGTCCTGCGCGGACTGCAGGTACACGTGGATGCCGGGGATGTGCGCGAACCTCGGGCGCAACCGGTCGAGCACCTGCTGCGCGGAGGCCCGCCGATCCGCGAGCGGCTTCAACGTGATGCTCATCGTCGCGAGCGGTCCGCCCGACGGGCCGAAGCCGAAGCCGCCGACCGCGCCGGCGACGTTCGCGACCGCCGGGTCGCGCTGGATGATCCGGGTCACCTGCTCGAGCTTCGTCTTCATGAAGTGGAACGAGGCGGTCGCGTCGCCGCGGATCGCCCCGCGCAGCTGTCCCGTGTCCTCCTGCGGGAAGAACCCCTTCGGGATCGCGACGTACAGGTAGACGTTGAGACCGATCGTCGCGAGCAGCAGCAGGAGCGTCACGCGCGGATGGTCGAGGGCGACGTTGAGCGAGCGGCGGTAGCGCTCGCGCAGGGCATCGAACGCGCGCGCGAAGCCGCGTGCGAGCCGGGATGGCGGGCGTTCGTGCGCGCCGCCGAGCAGCCGCGCGCACATCACGGGTGTCGTCGTCAGCGAGACCACCAGCGAGATCATGATCGCGATCGCGAGCGTGTTGGTGAACTCGCTGAACAGGCGCCCGACGATGCCGCCGGCGAACTCGAACGGCAGGAACACCGCGATCAACGACAGGCTCATCGCGAGCACGGTGAAACCGACTTCCTGCGCGCCGATCAGCGCCGCCCGGTGCGCCGGAACGCCGGCGGCGATGTGTCGCGAGATGTTCTCCATCACGACGATCGCGTCGTCGACGACGAACCCCGTCGCGATCGTCAGCGCCATCAGCGAGAAGTTGTCGAGCGAATAGCCGAGCAGGTACATCGCCGCGAACGTGCCGACGAGCGACACCGGCACCGCGACCGCGGGGACGAGGGCGGCGCGGTAGCTGCCGATGAACGCGTAGACGACCAGGATCACCATCACGATCGCGATCACCAGGGTCTGCTCGATCTGGCGCAGGGAGCCGCGGATCGTCACCGACCGGTCGAAG
>JAKBCG010000151.1 GCA_021808035.1 Pseudomonadota bacterium | reverse complement strand
CAACCTGGTCACAGTAGAGAGCCGTCTGCACCGCGACCGCAGCGCCTTGTTCAGTGCGAGCCACGCGGACGACCGGGTCACGCTGGAGCCGTCGTCTCCGGGCGATCCGGGGTTCGAGGATTTCCTGATCGACTTCAACGAGTTCGCGTCGAACGCCGGCGGAACGCCGACGCTCAATCAGACGCGCGCACTCACGGCCGAGCAGCTCACGAGGGCGCTCGGCGAACGCGCCCGGCTGTTCGCGGCGCTGCGCCGCCGGACGGACCCGGCGAACCGGATGCGGAACAGCTACTTCGCGCAGCTGCTCGGCTGAGGAACCGCGCCCGACCTCAGGTCTTGTCCTGCAGGTGCGCCTCGAGGAACCAGAGGTGCTTGTCGAGGTCCCGGGAGATGCCCGTGAACAGATCCGCCGTGTCCGCGTCCCCGATCTCGGCGGTCGCGTCGATCGCGGCGCGCACCGACTTGCCGAACGCGGCGAGCTGCGTCGACAAGTAGTAAAGATGGTCCTTCCCGGCGGTGATGCTGAGCGGGTAATTCTTGAGCCGGCTGCGCTTCGCGGCGACCGCGACCGTGCCTTCGGCGGTGCCGCCGAGTGCGGTGACCCGCTCGGCGATCTGGTCGATCTGCTCGAGCGCCGCGTCCGAGATCTTGTCGAACAGCTCGTGCAACGCGATGAAGTTCGGACCCTTCACGTTCCAATGCGCCTGCTTGACCTGGCTCTGCAGGTCGATCGCGTCGGCCAGTCGGTCGTTCAGGATCGCGATCACGTTGCGACGGGTCTTTTCCGGTAGGTCGATCTTCGTCTTGTACATGCCGATGTCCTCTGAACGTGGATGAATGGCGTCACGGAGCATTGTGCACGATCGAGCCCGCACGCACCAAGGCGGCGGGTCGATCGCGGTTCACGGGTCGGCGTGGCGCGCACGGACGCGGATCGCGGCGGCGATCAGCACCGCACCGACGGCGGCTCCGAGCCACGTCGCGGGCGTCTCGACGAACCGAAGCGGCGCGAGCACCGTCCACACGCTCGGAGGCGTTGCCGACCGGGACGTTCCTGGGAGGCCGAGCGCGCCGAGGAGGGAGCCCGAGAGGTCGTGAAACGCGGCAACCGGATAGCCCGACACGAAGCGACTCGCGAGAAGCCGTCCGATCCAATGGGTCCCGAGCAACGCGCGTTCGGTCCAGAGCGCGGCGAGCGGCGGCAGGAGCGCCCAGAGCACGGTCGCGCGGCGCACCGACGCGGAGACCAGCAACAGCCAGCCGGCGACCGGCAGGAGCCAGACCGCAAGGGTCGCGATCAGATAGAGCCACAAGGCCTGCAGTTGCAGCCATTGTCCCGGGTGCCACATTGCGCTCCCGATCCACGCGCGAGCGCGCAACGACACGATGAACGCAATGGCGAGCGTCGTCACGTCGGCAGCCGCGAAGTAGAACAATGGGACCACGATCAGGCCGGTCGCGAGTTTGGCGAGCACGGACTGAGCATCGCCGATCGGCAAGGCCTTCCAGAAAAGGATGCTGCGGTCGCGGCGGTCGGCGTTGAGGCAGTCGAGCAGGTACCAGGACGAGTACGCCAGCATCACGAACAGGAACACGACGCCGAAGCCGAACAGCACCGCCCCGCCGAGCGCGTCGGGTCCGGGCCGGGCGCCGGCGACGTCCACGTCGACGTGGCCGAACGAGGCCGCAAGCACGAGCAGCCCGCCGGTCACCGAGGGGAGGATCCACGCTGCACGGTATTCCCAGAGTTCGCGGCGGATCAGCCACAGGAAGCGGATCATCGCGTGGCACCGGACAATGTTGCGACGAACAGATCGGCGACGTCCGGCGCGTGCAATTCGCCGAGCGACGAGAGCGCGACGCGGTCCGCGCCTTCGTAATACAGAACGGTCTTGCCGAGCATGCGGCGCTCGTAGAACGGACCGATCGCGCGCGCCTCGGCGAGATGCGCCGGTTCGACGCTGACCGCGACGAAACGCGTGCTCAACGATTCGATCGAGCCGTCGAGAACGATCCGCCCGCGATCGACGAACAGCACGTCGGTCAGCAGGTTCTCGACTTCCTCGACCTGGTGGGTCGTCAACACGATCGTCCGGGATTCGTCCATGAAGTCCTCGACGAGCGCGTCGTAGAACGCGCGCCGCGCGAGCAGATCGAGGCCGAGCGTCGGTTCGTCGAGCACCAGGAGTTTCGCGTCGACGCCCATCGCGAGCGCAAGATGAACCTGCGCCTGCATGCCCTTCGACAATTCGCGCACCCGGCGGTGGAGCGGGATCCGCGTCTTCGCGAGCATCGCGCGCGTGCGGTCGCGGCGGAACCGCGGATGAACCGCCGCGACGAAGTCCACCGCGCGGTCGATGCGCAGCCAGCCCGGCAGTACTGACGCGTCGGGGATGAAAGACGCTTCGAGCATCAACGCGGCCCGCTCCCGCCAGGGCTCTCGACCGAGGACCCGCACGTCGCCTTCGTATCGGGTGAGACCGAGGATCGCGCGCAGGATCGATGTCTTGCCGGCGCCGTTCGGGCCGATCAGGCCGACGATGCGGCCCGGGTCGATCGAAAAGCAGACGCGATCGACCGCGAGCACCGCGCCATATCGCTTGGTGAGATCACGCGCTTCGATGACCGGGAGCATCTCGCGTCTCCGCGCGTCAGGCGCGATCGACAACCCGAGCGAGGAGATCGTCGATCGACAAGCCGAGGCGGCGGATCGACGCCGCGATCTGCGGCCAGTCTTCGTTCAGAAAGCGCTCCCGTTCGCCGGCGAGCAGCGCCGCGCGCGCACCCGCACCCACGTAGAAGCCGAGGCCCCGCCGCTTTTCGACGAGACCATCGTCCACCAAACGTTGATAGGCCTTCATTACGGTCAGCGGGTTCAGCCGGCAGTCGGCGGCAACGCTTCGCACCGATGGCAGCGGATCACCATCGCGCAGCGATTCGTCGAGGATCCGCGCGACCATCCGATCCTGCAATTGCCGGTATATCGGCTGGCGATCATTCCACTCATCGGCCATCATACGTATCTACAATTGTATGTATGTAACACACTACCCCGAAGTCGGATTGGGGTCAACCGTCCTTGGCGTGTCGCGATAACCCGCCGACGGCTCCATGGACGTTATATGGCAACGACGAAACCTGCGCACGTATGCTTGGCGACCATGGAGCGGGTCGAGCACGACGCGGAACTGATGCTTCGCTATGCGAGCGGTGACGTGGGTGCATTCGAGAGGCTCTATGCACGGCACAAGGGTCCTTTATATCGCTACCTGCTGCGGCAGGTCCGTGATCCGGCGATCGCGAGCGACCTCTTCCAGGAGGTGTGGTCGCGGATCGTCGCGGCACGCAACCGCTACGAGGTCCGCGCGAAGTTCGCGACGTTCCTGTTCAAGGTCGCGCATCATTGCACGATCGACCACTACCGACGGCAGCGCGCCCTGCCCGGCGAGGAATCCTTCGACGTGCAATCGTCGATCGAGACGGAACCCGCGTCGCCAGATCACGAGCAACCCGACCGGATCGCCGAGCGCGGCGAGCAGCAGTCGGCGCTGCTCGCCGCGATCGCCGCCTTGCCGGTGGAACAACGCGAGGCGTTCCTGCTGCGCGAGGAGGCGGGACTCGACGTCGAGGAGATCGCGCGCGTGACCGGCGTCGGCGTCGAGACCGCGAAGAGTCGCGTGCGCTACGCGATCCGCAAGCTTCGGCAAGCCCTCGCCGAGCGCGCGGCCACGCCGGACGTCGCGGTCGAAGAACCCGTCGCGGCGCGCGCCTGCGCGCGCGACATGAGCGGATGAGGAATCGAAGATGAAAGACCGGGAACAAGGAGATCTGGCGCGCTATTTGCGCGGCGAGGACGGATTGAGCGCCGCCTATAGACGCCTCCCGCGGGTCGCGCCGCCGCGCGTCGTCGACCGGCAGGTGCTCGAACGGGCGCGCGTCGCGGCCCGGCGCCACCCCGGACGCGATGCGCTCGCCTATGCCGCGAGCGCGCTACTCGCGCTGGCGGTGTTGTTCGCGTTCGAGATCCATCCGGGCGGGAGGCGCGCCGCGCAGGACGCTCCGCACTTCGTCCGAACCGCGATGCGCAGCGACCACGTCGGCGGATGGCGAGCCTCGGACCCCGCGGCGAGCCGCCCGATCGATTCTCCGCGCTGCGGGCCCCGCGGCACTCGTTCCCCGCCGGATGCCGGCGACTCGGCGGAATCGCCGCAGGGCTTCCGAATCGCCGAAGCGACCTCGAAACTGCGCGAACCGTGCTCGCCGCTCGGACGTTTACGCTAACATCGGGATTTTTCGACCGGAGCCCTTGGATGAAAGCACCCATCACCGTCACGATCACCGGCGCCGCCGGCAACATCGGCTACGCTCTCGCGTTTCGCGTCGCGTCCGGAGCGATGCTCGGGCCGGACCAGCCGATCCGGCTGAACCTACTCGAGATTCCCGCCGCGGTGGGCGCGGCGCGCGGCGTCGTGATGGAACTGTGCGATTGCGCGTTTCCGACCTTGCAGTCGGTCACGGCGACCGACGACACCGAGACCGCGTTTCGTGACTGCGGCGTCGCCCTGCTCGTCGGAGCCCGCCCTCGCGGCCCCGGGATGGAGCGCAAGGATCTGCTGCTCGCGAACGCGCAGATCTTCTCGGCGCAGGGCAAGGCCCTCGACCGCGTCGCGAGCCGTGACGTGCGCGTGCTCGTCGTCGGCAATCCGGCGAACACCAACGCGCTGATCGCGCAGCACAATGCGCCATCGCTGCCGGCCGGCAACTTCACCGCGATGACCCGGCTCGATCATAACCGCGGCGTCGCCCTGCTCGCGGAGAAAACCGGCCGATCGGTCACCCAGATCCGCAAGTTCGTGGTCTGGGGCAACCACTCGGTGACCCAGTACCCGGACCTACATCACGCCACCGTCGATGGCCAGCCGGCGCTCGCGCAGGTAGACGCGGCCTGGTTCCGGGAGACGTTCATTCCCACCGTGCAGCAGCGCGGTGCAGCGATCATCAAGGCGCGAGGCAGCTCGTCGGCGGCCTCGGCAGCCTCGGCGGCGATCGATCACGTTCGCACCTGGATGCACGGCACGGCAGAGGGCGATTGGGTCAGCATGTCGGTGCCGTCGGATGGCAGCTACGGGATTCCGGCGGGCGTGATCTACTCGTATCCCGTCATCTGTCGGGACGGCGGCTACCGGATCGTGCAAAACCTGCCGATCGACGCGTTCAGCCGAGAGAAGATGGATGCGACCCTTCGCGAGCTGCACGAAGAGCGCGACGGCGTGAAGGATCTGCTATGACGCGACCCGGCGCGACCTGAATGGGGCCCCGGTCGATCCTGCACGTCGACATGGACGCGTTCTATGCGTCCGTCGAGGTGCGGGACCGGCCTGAACTCGCGGGGCTTCCACTGATCGTCGGTCATCCCGGCCCGCGGGGCGTCGTCGCGGCCGCCAGCTACGCGGTCCGCCGGTTCGGAGTCCACTCGGCGATGCCGATCGCGGCGGCGCGCCGGCTGTGCCCGCAAGCGATCGTCGTGCCGCCGCGGATTGCGCGTTACCAGGAAGTCTCGGCGCAAGCCTTCGCCATCTTCGAATCCTTCACGCCGCTGGTCGAGCCCTTGTCGCTCGACGAAGCGTTCCTCGACGTGACCGCGAGCCGGCGCCTGTTCGGCGAACCGGTCGCGATCGCCGAACGGCTCAGGGAAAGAGTGCGCCAAGCGCTCGGTCTGACCGCCTCGGTCGGCGTCGCGCCGAACAAGCTGGTCGCGAAGATCGCCTCGGATCTTCGCAAGCCCGACGGACTCTGCCGGATCGGGGCCGACGAGCTGCCGCACGCCCTCGACGATCTGCCGATCGAGCGTCTCTCGGGAATCGGGACGAAGACCTTGCCGCGCGTGCACGCCGCCGGGATACGGCGCTTCCGGGACCTGCGGATCGCACGCAGCCTCCGCGATTCCTATGGCCGTAACCTGGGGCAGATCTTCTCTGCCCACCTGGTGGAATCCACCCCCCTCGGACTCCTCCGGAAGACCCTGCGGGACTCGCTGGAGATCGGGTCCTATGGGAAGGTCGTCCTTCCTGCCACGGTCGGGCGGACCCGGGGGGAGCTGGCTCCCCTCGCCCGGGAATTTGCCGGGCAGCACTACGTGCTGCACACCACGGGCCCCTCCGGGCCCTTGCTCCGCGTCCTTGCCGCACCCCTTGGGATGGGCCTCGTCTATGCCAGCCTGCCCGGGGATGGCTCGCGGACCGTGGAACCTTCGCAGCTGCCCGCCGATCGGATGCGGAGCTTTCTCGATGCGATGAAGGGGACGCCCTGGCTCGCCGTTGTGG
>JAKBCG010000150.1 GCA_021808035.1 Pseudomonadota bacterium | reverse complement strand
GACGTTGCGCATCTTCGCCATCGAGCGGCCGCTCGCCTGCGAGAGCGGGTAGAAGATCAGCTTGATCAGCGCAGTGACGATGATGATCGACCAGCCCCAGTTGCCGGTGATCCCATGCACCCAGCTCAGCACGTGGAACAAGGGCTCGGCGAGCACGGTCACCTTGCCGTAGTCGACCGCGAGCTGGAGCTTCGGACCGGTCGCGGCAAGCTGCGATTGCAGCTTCGGACCGACGAACGCCTTCTCGGCGAAGCTCGCGGTCGCGCCGGGCGCGACGGTCTGCATCGGTCCGGTCGCGCGAAGCAGGAACTGATGCCCGTGCACCAGCAGTTGATATTCGAACGGTTCGCCCGCGGTGGGCACGATGGCCGAGACGAAATGGTGCTGGAGCGCGGCCAGCCAGCCGTTCGTCACGGTTCGGGTGAACGGCGAAGGGTCGTTCACGTCGAGCTTGAGGTCGCGGTACTTGTCGCCGTCGTAGATCGCCGGACCCATGAACGAATAGGTGCGGATGTTGAAGTACGAGCGCTTGACGATCTCCCAGTGGCGCAGGATCTGCGCGTAGGTCGCGAGCGACTTCGGCGCCGGGCTCTGGTTCGCGACGCGATAATCGATGCCGATCGCGTAGCTGCCGCGCCGGAACACGAACGTCTTCGTGACCGTGAGGCCGTGTCCGTCGGTCCACTGCAGCGGCACCTCGAGCCGTTTCGCGCCCGGCGCGAGCGTGTATGAGCGCTCGGGCGAGGTCCAGGTCGCGAGGTGGTTCGGCACCGCCTCGCCCGCCGGTCCGGTGAGCCCGGTCTGGATCACGTAGAGGCTGTCCGGGCTGTCGTGGTTCAACAACCGGACCGGAACGTTCGGCTGGTCTTTGTGCAGCGGATACCGGGTGAGGTCCGCTCTGTCCAGCTCGCCGCCGCGCAGCGCGATACGCACGTCGAACACGTCGGTTCGTACCCGGATCTGCCCGCCCCCGGCGCTCGCCGCGGCGATACTCGTCGGCGCGGACGTCGCGTTCGTCGCGGGAACGTTGCCGGCCGCCGGCGCGACCGCGGCCGGGGACGGCGGCGTCGCCGCGGCCGTGGACGCCGGCGTGGCAGGCCGTACTGCGGGTACCGCTTCGTCGAAGCGGCTCTTCGCTACGCCAGCCGTTCTCGCGGCGGCGATTGCCGGCGCGGCCGGATGTGCATAGTCGCGCATCCACGTGCCGTAGTTCACGTACAGCAACGCGAACAGGGCGATCCAGAGCATGATCCGGGTGTTAAACATGATGCAGATGTCCCTTCTCGGGTACCGGGTCATAACCGCCCGGCGTGAGCGGATGGCAGCGCAACAGGCGCTTGAGGGCGAGCCAGCTACCGCGGATCACGCCGAAGCGCTCCACCGCGGTATACGCGTAACAAGAGCAACTCGGGTAAAAACGGCAGCGGGGTCCGAGCAGCGGACTGATCGCGAGTTGATAGCCACGGATGAGCCAGAGGAACGGGCGTCGCATGCGGATCAACCTCGGCGGCGAATCGAAACCCAGAGCCTCTCCAGGCTCGCGCGCAACACGCGGGAGTCGGCGCCGCGGACCGCGTCGCGAGCGGCAACGGTCACGTCGACCGCAGGCAGAGCGTGTTGGTTCACTCGGAACGATTCCCTGGCGATGCGTTTGATGCGATTGCGCACGACGGAGCAGCCGGCGGCCCGCGTCGAGATCGCGAGCCCCAGGCGCGGATGAGTACCGCGGTTCGCGAGCACCTGCATGCTGAAAAAATCGTCGGAGTATCGCCGCCCACCACGCCGCACCTCGTTGAATTCGGCCGGCTGGTGCAAGCGCTTGCGAGGTTCTAGCCGAAACTTCGCCTTCGTCCCGGTCTCGTCCAGAGCAGGCTTACGGGCAGAGGCGCTTGCGGCCCTTGGCACGCCGGCGCGACAACACGAGACGGCCACCCTTGGTGGCCATGCGGGCACGAAAGCCGTGCGTCCGAGCGCGGTGCAATTTACCGGGATTGAATGTGCGTTTCATGGCAGTTTTCGACCGCTGCGAACTCTGTTGCGTGAGCGAACGACCGCGGGTCGATCGCGAAAGGCGGCAAGGGTACTGAGCGGCGTCGGAGGTGTCAATAGACGCGTCCGTGGGTTGGCGCTAGACTTTCGGCCCTCTCGGTGGATTCGTCCGGTCACCGCCAACACTTCAGGAATCTCTCAAGGAGAGCGTGCTCTTGTCGGAGTCGCTGTGGAATCGCTGTCTTCGCGTGCTGGAAGGCGAGCTGACCGAGCAACAGTTCAACACCTGGGTACGGCCACTGCAATCACTGGAACGGAACGGTGAGTTGTGGCTGCTCGCGCCGAATCGCTACGTCGTCGAGTGGATCGACCAGCACTCGCTCGCCCGGATCAAGGACCTCGCGAGCTCGTTCAGCGACGGTGCGCCGCCGCAAGTGATCCTCGACGTCGGCACCCGCGCGCCGGTCGCCGAGCCGGCGCCGGCGAACGGCAAAGCACTGGCGCGCCCCCCGCGCGCGGCGCCCACGGTCCTCGGGAGCCGGATCAACGCCGATTTCACGTTCGCGACGTTCGTCGAGGGCAAGAGCAACCAACTCGCGAAAGCCGCGGCGATTCAGGTCGCGGGAAATCCGGGCAAAGCCTACAACCCGCTGTTCATCTATGGCGGCGTCGGCCTCGGGAAGACCCATTTGATGCACGCGGTCGCGAATCGACTGCGCGAGCAGAACCCCGAGGTTAGGCTTGCCTACGTACACAGCGAGCGCTTCGTCGGCGACATGGTGAAGGCGCTGCAGCACAACACCATCAACGACTTCAAGAGCGCCTACCGGTCGCTCGACGCCCTGATGATCGACGACATCCAGTTCTTCGCCGGCAAGGAGCGCTCGCAGGAGGAGTTCTTCCACACGTTCAATGCGCTCCTCGAGAGCCAGCAACAGGTGATCCTCACCTGCGACCGGTACCCGAAGGAGGTCGACGGCCTCGAGGAGCGTCTGAAATCCCGGTTCGGCTGGGGCCTCACGGTCGCGATCGAGCCGCCGGAACTCGAAACCTGCGTTGCGATCCTGATGAGCAAAGCGGCGATCTCGCGGGTGGAATTACCCGAGGAAGTCGCGTTCTTCATCGCGAAGCGGATCCGCTCCAACGTGCGCGAGCTCGAAGGGGCGCTGCGGCGCGTGGTCGCAACCGCGAATTTCACAGGTCGGCCGATCACGTTGGAGTTCGCGAAGGATGCGTTGCGCGACCTGCTGGCGCTCCAGGAGAAGTTGGTCACCGTCGAGAACATCCAGAAGACGGTCGCCGAGTACTACAAGATCCGCGTCGCGGATCTTCTCTCGAAGCGACGCAATCGGTCCGTCGCCCGGCCGCGGCAGGTCGCGATGGCGCTGTCGAAGGAACTGACCAATCACAGCTTGCCCGAGATCGGCGATGCGTTCGGCGGGCGTGATCACACCACGGTTCTGCACGCCTGCCGACGCGTGAAGGAGTTGCGGGAGACGGAGCGGCGGATCGCGGAGGATTACCTGAACCTGTTGAGAACCCTGGCCGGATGACGGGGGAAATCCTGTGGATCGACGGTGGAGGAAATCTCTCCACAGGCTGTCGACAATTTCCCGACAGCCGCCGAACAGTTGCTGCGGAGGTTGCTGACTCGCGAAAGTCGTTGAGCCGGCAGCCTTTATCGGTCTTATTCACCGAAATCGCCGCCCTCTATAATCAACTCAAATCTTAAATCAAGAAGATAAGATTCATTAGAATGATGCCACCGCACGGGATGGGAACTTCAGCATGAAATTGACCGCGGAACGCGAAACACTCCTCGCGCCTTTGCAAGCCGTGATCGGCGTCGTCGAGCGCCGGCAAACGATGCCGGTGCTCGCGAACGTGTTGCTGTCGGTGCGCGACGGACGCGTCGCAATCACCGCGACCGATCTCGAGGTCGAGCTGGTTGCGGCCGCGCAAGTCGACGTCGCGGCTGCCGGTGATGTCACCGTCCCGGGACGAAAGCTCGTGGATATCCTGCGGGCCCTGCCCGAGAAGTCAGCGATCTCGATCGCGCTCGACGCGGAGAAGATCTCGATCAAAGCCGGCCGGAGCCGCTTCAGCCTGTCGACGTTGCCGGCGAGCGAATTTCCGGTGATCGACAACATCAATGCCGAGCAAGCGGTCCAGCTCGACTGTACGGCGCTCGGCCGTTTGCTGCAGAAAACGCATTTCTCGATGGCTCAACAAGACGTTCGGTATTACCTGAACGGAATGCTGCTGGAAATCGAGGGCGATGTCCTGCGGGCAGTCGCGACCGATGGGCATCGCCTCGCGTTGTGCGAGACGCCGCTCGCCCGCAAAGCCAAAACCGGGCAGCAGGTGATCATTCCCCGCAAGGGCGTTCTAGAGCTGCAGCGCATCCTGGGCGATGAAGGGCAATGTGAGTTGGCCATCGGAAGTAATCATATTCGGGCCCAGATCGGCGACATTCGCTTCACTTCGAAGCTGATTGATGGACGATTCCCGGAGTATTCGCGGGTGATCCCAGCCGCTCCGGCGGCCGCAATCCATGCCAACCGGGACGAGTTACGGCAAGCGCTGCAACGGACAGCGATCCTGTCGAACGAGAAGTATCGTGGCATCCGGATCCAGGTAAAAGAAAATATTATTAAAATTCAAGCACATAATCCGGAGCAAGAAGAAGCAGAGGAAGAGATCGAGGTCAAATATGACGGTGCTGACCTGGAAGTCGGCTTCAACGTGAACTATTTGCTCGACGCGCTCTCGGCGATCGACGGCGCCGAAGTCGAATTGGGCCTTACTGACAGCAACAGCAGTTGCTTGATTCGCTCGCCCGGAACGTCGAATGCTCGATACGTCGTCATGCCAATGCGGCTCTGATAGGAGAAATCCACGCCAATGGGGTTGCGCCGCTTACAGGTGACGAATTTGCGTTGCCTGCGGGCGATCGAACTCCAAGCCGATCCGCACTACACCCTGATCAGCGGCGCAAATGGCTCCGGCAAGACCAGCGTTCTAGAGGCGATTTACTTTCTGGGTCGTGGGCGGTCGTTCCGAACCCACCGTCCCGCCCGGCTCATTCGATCTGGGAGCGATCGGTTCATTATTTTCGCGGAAGTGGAAAGCCAACAGGGACACCTCGCGCTCGGTATCGAGGGGGATGCGGAGCGACTACGAGCTCGAATCGCCGGACGCGACGCGGCCTCATTAGCGGAACTCGCGAGTCATTTCCCGGTGCAGATCATCGACCCCGACATTCATCAATTGATCGAATTAGGTCCTGCTGTTCGGCGCCGTTTGATCGACTGGGGAGTGTTCCACGTGGAACCGTCCTTCCTGCTCGCCTGGCAGCGATATCGACAGGCGCTCGCGCAACGGAATTCGGCTTTGCGCCAACGGCTGAGCGCCAATTTGGTCGGTGCATGGGATCCAGAGCTGGTTCGATCGGGGGAAGAGATCCACGATGCCCGCCTGCGTTACGTCGCGCGCCTCGAGACGATTGCGCAGCCTTTGATCGAGCGTTTGCTGGGGATGCATCTGGAATTGCGTTATCGGTCTGGCTGGCCAGCTGAGCTCACATTCGAGGAGGCTCTGCGAATGCAATTGGGGTCCGATCGGGAGCGGGGAGTTACTCAAGTCGGACCGCATCGAGCCGAGCTCGTCGTCCAAGTCGATGGAGCCCTGGCGCGAGAGCATGTTTCCCGAGGGCAGCAAAAGCTCTTGGCCGCGGCGCTGGCGATCGCGCAGTTGAAACTGTTGGAGTTGGAGATTCCCGAACAGCCGACGTTACTTCTCGATGATCCAGCCGCAGAGCTCGATTCAGAACATCTGGCAGCCTTGATCCGCGAGTTACGCGCGCTGCGTGCGCAGTTGATCGTCACGACGTTGGATCCGGCGTTCAAGGCGCTCGGCGAGCCCGGACGAAGATTCTCGCTGCACCATGGTGAGATTCGCCCTTGAGTTTTGTGCCGAGCTCTACATGGGATGTTTCACGTGAAACCTCGATGCCCCGCGAAACCTCGATGGTCGCCAAGATGAGGTCGACACTGAAAAATGCTAAGATGAAATAATTTCCATGCAGGGCCATCATGAGCGAACCGGACGTCTACGATTCCAGTAAAATCAAGGTCTTGAAGGGACTCGATGCCGTCCGAAAACGCCCCGGCATGTACATCGGCGACACCGATGACGGCAGCGGACTTCACCATATGGTTTTCGAAGTCGTCGATAACGCAATCGACGAAGCGCTTGCTGGCTATTGTGATCGAATCGTCGTGACGATCCATGCCGATGAATCCGTGACGGTGAGCGACAACGGTCGCGGCATACCGGTCGACATCCACCCGGAGGAAGGCCGTTCCGCCG
>JAKBCG010000149.1 GCA_021808035.1 Pseudomonadota bacterium | reverse complement strand
ACCGGGTCCGCGTGCGCCGCACGGACGAGCCCGGGGTGCGCATCGTCGCGATCGACGGGATCGCCGGCGCGCTGCCGGTCGAACCCGAGCGCAACACCGCCGGCCGCGCGGTGCAGGCGCTGCACGAGGACCTCGGTCTCACCGACGGCTTCGAGCTGGAGATCGACAAGGGGATCCCGCTCGCCTCCGGGCTCGGTGGGTCGGCCGCCTCGGCGGTCGCCGCGGTCGTCGCGGCGAACGCGCTGCTCGTCGAGCCGTTGCCGCCGCTGCGGCTGCTGCGCTACGCGATGCAGGGCGAGATCGTCGCGAGCGGTTCGGCGCACCTCGACAACATCGCCCCGTGCTTGTTCGGGGGACTGGTGCTCACCGTCGGGATCGATCACCCGCGGGTGAAACAGATCCCGGTGCCGCCGTCGTTGCGCTGCGTGATCGTGCACCCTCACATGCATCTCGGAACGCGCGAGGCGCGCGCGATCCTGAAGGCGGACGTCAGCCGGTCGGACTTCGTGTGGCAGACGGCGAATCTCGCGGGGTTCATCAGCGGCTGCTATTCGAACGACCTGGAGATGATCCGGGATTCCTTCAACGACGTGATCATCGAGCCGCAACGCGCGTCGCTGATTCCCGGGTTCGCGGACGTGAAGCGCGCGGCGATGTCCGCCGGTGCGCTCGGCTGTTCGATCTCGGGCGCGGGCCCGACGGTGTTCGCATGGTCCGAGATCCAGAACGCGGAGGCGGTGCGCGGCGCGATGGTCGCCGCGTTCGGCCGGCACGGTCTGGCGGCCGACGACTGGATTTCGACGATCGAGAACTACGGCGCACGGGTGGTGAGGGCGTGATGGCGAGCATGGTCTACTCGAGTACCCGCGGGGATCTCACCGAGGTTTCGCTGAGCGAGGCGATCGGGCGCGGACTCGCGCCGGACGGCGGCCTGTACGTGCCGCGGCAGCTGCCCTCGATCGACGCAGCCGCGCTCGGCGCGACGGCGCTCCAGGGGCAACCAGGTCTCCCCGCGCTCGCGCGCGTCGCGTTGCGGGGCTTTTTCGAGGGGGACCGGCTGCAGCCGCGGCTCGGCGAGATCGCCGACGCCGCGCTCGACCTGCCGGCACCGACGACCGCGATCGACGCGGCGCCGGACCCGCTGTTCGCGCTCGAGCTCTACCACGGCCCGACCGCCGCGTTCAAGGACTTCGGCGCGCGTTTCCTCGCCGAGAGCCTGGAGCGGATGCGCGCGCCGCAGGACGAGCGCTTGACGATCCTGGTCGCGACCTCCGGCGACACCGGCGGCGCGGTCGCGGCGGCGTTCCACCGGCGTCCCTGGGTGCGCGTGGTGATCCTGTACCCGAAGGGCCTGGTGAGCCCGCGCCAGGAGCAACAACTGACCTGCTGGGGCGACAACGTCGAGTCGCTGCGGGTTGCGGGCACGTTCGACGACTGCCAGCGGCTCGTGAAGGAGGCGTTCGTCGATCCGGCGCTCGGCCGGCGGCATCGTTTCAGCTCGGCGAACAGCATCAACATCGGCCGGCTCCTGCCGCAGATGGTCTACTACGTCGCCTCGAGTCTCGAGGTGCGGCGTTCGACCGGCCGGGCCGCGAACTACGTGATCCCCGCGGGCAATCTCGGCAACGCGTTCGCGGCGATCTGGGCGCGCGAGCTCGGGCTGCCGATCGAACGGATCGTGCTCGCGCACAACGCGAACCGCACCGTCCCCGACTTCCTCGCGACCGGCGAATGGCGCCCGCGCCCGAGCGTCGCGACACTCGCCTCGGCGATGGACGTCGGCAACCCGAGCAACATGGAGCGGGTGCGCGCGATGTTCCCCGCGTTCGCGACGCTGCGCGGCCGGATCGGCGCCGCCAGCATCGACGATGCGGCGATCCGCGCGCGCATCGTCGCGGATCATCGGCGTTTCGGACGCGTCTGGTGCCCGCATACGGCGGCCGCCGCGGAAGTCTACGCGCGCCTGAGCGCGGACGAGCGGGCGGGGCGGCCCTGGGTGCTCGTCGCGACCGCCCATCCGGCCAAGTTCAACGAGATCGTCGAGCCGCTGGTCGGTGCGCCGATCGAGGTCCCGGAGAGCCTCGCGCGCTTGCTGAGCCTGCCCCGGCAGGTGAACGACATCGAGCCGACGCTCGGGGCCCTCGCGGCCGCGATCGCATGACCGAGCCGAGCCTCGCCCTGCGGGGGCTCGGGGCGGTCGCGGGAGTCGGGCTCGTCGCACTGGGCGGCGTGGCGCTGGTGCGACGCCACCGGCGCCGCGCGCGGCGCCGGGCCCTGCTCGAGCGGCTCGGCCGTTTCGCGCTCGAGGCCGTGCATCGCGTGCAGGTCCCGGACGGGATGGGCGGCTTCTACCACGTCGATCATCTGCTCTTGACGCCACGCGGCGTGCTGGTGCTCGATACCCGCCGGGTGGCCGGGCTGATCTTCGGCGGCGATCAGATGAGCGAGTGGACGGTGCTCGCGCGTGGCCGGCGCGACACCTTCGACAATCCGCAGCCGGCGCTCTACGACCGGATCGCCGCGGTCAAGGCGCTGGTCGGTGAGTTGCCGGTCGAAGGCCTGATCGTGTTCTCGAACGTCGGACGGTTCGCGAAGGGCAAGCCGAAGGGGGTCGTGATGCTCGACGAGATGGAAGCGGGCCTCACGCCGCTCGATCCCGACGCGCGCGCCGCGGCCGAGGCCGAGGGGGCGGAGAATGCCGCGGTTCGGGCGGCCTGGGCGGGGCTCGTCGCGCACCTGCGCCCGAGTCCCCACGAATTCACTCCGCTGTAGCGTTCCCGAGCGCGAACAGGCGCCGTGCGTTGGCGGTCGTCGCCGCGGCGAGATCCTCGAGCCGCTCGCCGCGCAGCGCCGCGACCGCTCGGGCGACGTGGACGAGGTACGCGGGCTCGTTCCGCCGCGACCGCGGCATCGGCACGAGGTCGCGCGGCAGCAGGTACGGCGCATCGGTCTCGATCATCAGACGGCCGGCCGGGATCCGAGGAACCGCGTCGCGCAACGCCGCGCCGCGCCGCTCGTCGCAGACCCACCCGGTCACGCCGACCGCGAGCCCGAGATCGAGGTAGCGCTCGAGCTCGGCGGGACCGCCGGTGAAGCAGTGGGCGACGCCGCCGGCAAGGCGGGGCGCGAAGTCCTCGAGGATCGCGACGAAATCCGCGTGGGCGTCGCGCTGGTGCAGGAAAACGGGCTTGCGCGCTTCGACCGCGATCTCCAGTTGCGCGAGGAAGGCCGCGCGCTGCGCCGGCCGGGGCGAGAGGTCGCGGAAGTAGTCGAGGCCGCACTCGCCGACCGCGACCACCTGCGGCAGCCGGACGAGCGCGGCGAGCGCGTTGCGATCCTGCGGTCCGTGACCCGCCGCGTGATGCGGATGCACGCCGGCGGTCGCGGTCAACACGCCGGGATGCGCCACGGCGAGCGCGACCGCGCGGCGCGAGCCCTCGTGATCGGCGCCGGTGACCATCATCTGCACGACGCCGGCGGCGGCCGCGCGCGCGAGCACCGCGTCGAGATCCGGCGCGAAGCTCTCGTGGGTGAGGTTCGCGCCGATGTCGATCAGCGCGGCGGGCGCGGGCGGGGCGTCGGGTGACATCGCGCCATTGTAGTCGCGGTGCGGGCGCCATGCGCGAAACTGCTATCATGCGCGCGGTCGGAGACGCGCTCCCGTGAACCAACCCGGCATGCAGTTATCGCTGTTCGAATCCCGTCCCTCTCGAGAGGCGTTCGTGGTGCGCGTCAGCGCGCGCGCGCGCCGCCTGACCGCGCGCGTGCACGTCGGCGGCCGGGTCGAGATCGTGGTGCCGAGGGGGGTCGGACCGGCGACGGTGCGCGATTTCGTGCGGCGATCGTCCGGATGGATCGAGCGCAAGGTCGCCGCGATGCGTCCGAGCCACCCTGTCGAGGAGCCGGTGCCGCGGGAGATCCGCTTCGATTTCTGCGGCGAACGGTTCGCGGTCGAGTGGCGACCAGGACCGGCGCGTTCGCCGCGCGAGCACGGCACGCGGTTGATCGTCGGCGCGCCGGATGCGGCCGCGGCACGACGCCTGCTGCGGCGCTGGTTGAAGCGGGCGGCGCTCGCGCGGCTCGCGCCCGCGCTGCTTGCGCTCGCCGCGCAGCACGGGGTCGAGGTCGGCCGGGTCGTCGCGCGCTGCCAGCGCACCCGCTGGGGGAGTTGCTCGACGCGTGGCACGATCAGCCTGAACGCCTCGCTCCTGTTCCTGCGGGAGCCGGTGGTCCGGTACCTCTTCTCCCACGAGCTCGCGCACCTGCGGCACATGAACCACTCCCGGCGGTTCTGGCGCCTGGTCGAGTCGCTGGAACCCGACTACCGGTGCCTGGACCGGGAACTGCTCGCCGGCTGGCGATCGGTGCCGGCGTGGGTCCACGAGGGGTGAGCGCGCGATGAGCGAGCAGCCGGAGCCGGCGAAACCCTTCGTCGACCTCTCCGACGAGGCGGTCCACTGGGACCTGTCGCGATCGTTGAGCTATGGCCAGTACCTGCACCTCGAGAAGCTCCTCGACGCGCAGCAGCCGCTCTCGTATCAGCACGACGAGATGCTGTTCATCGTGATCCACCAGGTCGCGGAGCTGTGGATGCGCCTGTGGCTGCACGAGCTCACCGCGACGATGGATTGCGTGCGCCGCGACGACATCGGTCCGACGTTCAAGATGCTCGCGCGCATCTCGACGATCCAGCAGCAGCTGCTCCAGTCCTGGGCGGTGCTCGCGACGCTCACGCCGTCGGACTACTCGGCGTTCCGCAACGTGCTCGGCACCGCGTCCGGATTCCAGTCGCGCCAGTACCGGCTGCTCGAGTTCCTGATCGGCAACAAGAACGTCGGGTACCTCAAGGTGTTCGCCAGCGATCCCGCGAGCCACGAGGAGCTCGAGCGCGCGCTGCGCGCGCCGAGCCTGTACGACGAGGTGCTGCGGCTGCTGAGCCGGCGCGGGTTCGCGCTTCCGGCGGCGGCGATCGACCGGGATTTCTCGCAACCCTACCGCCCGAGCAAGGCGGTCGCCGCGGCGTGGCTCAGCGTGTATCACAACGCCGAGAAGGAATGGGACCTGTACCAGCTCGCCGAGCGTCTCACGGACCTCGACTACCAGTTCCAGCTGTGGCGTTTCGCGCACGTGAAGACGGTCGAACGGATCATCGGCACCAAGCGGGGCACCGGCGGCACCGGCGGCGTTTCGTACCTGACCAAGGCGCTCGAGCTGAAATTCTTCCCTGAACTGTGGACCATACGAACTTCGATGTAGGCACAACGGTGAACATTCTCGACCAACTGCAGAACGTCAACGTCCTTTCGAGCGAATTGCTCGCGACGCCCGAGGAGGTCAAGCGCCGTTTGCCGATGACCGAGCGGGCCGCGGCGACCGTGTTCAAGTCCCGCAACCTCGTGCGTGCGATCCTCGACCGCAGCGACCCGCGGCTGTTCATCGTGGTCGGTCCCTGTTCGATCCACGACGTGGTCGCGGCCCGGGACTACGCGGGCCGGCTGAAGGATCTCGCCGCGCGGATCGACACGACGATCGTGCCGATCATGCGGGTGTACTTCGAGAAACCGCGCACCACGGTCGGCTGGAAGGGCCTGATCAACGACCCCGATCTCGACGACTCGTTCCACATCGAGAAGGGGATCCATCTCGCGCGCGAGCTCCTGCTGACCATCGCCGAGCTCGGTCTCGCGGCCGGCACCGAGGCGCTCGACCCGATCATGCCGCAATACCTCTCGGAGCTCGTGACCTGGACCGCGATCGGCGCGCGCACGACCGAGTCCCAGACCCACCGCGAGATGGCGAGCGGCCTGTCGACGCCGGTCGGCTTCAAGAACGGGACCGACGGGAGCCTCGCGGCCTCGATCAACGCGCTGCAGTCGGTGCGCCGTCCGCACCACTTCCTCGGGATCACCCAGCAAGGCCAGTCGGCGGTGTTCCGCACCCGCGGCAACGCGTATGCGCACCTCGTGCTGCGCGGCGGCGGCGGCCGGGTCAACTACGACGCGGTCAGCATCGCGGTCGCGGAGCGCGAACTGCGCGCGGCCGGCCTGCCGGAGAACGTCGTGGTCGACTGCAGCCACGGGAACTCGAACAAGGATCCGGCCCTGCAGCCGCTGGTCGCGGAGAACTGCGTCACCCAGATCGTCGACGGCAACCGCTCGATCGTCGGACTGATGCTCGAGAGCCACCTGCGCGGCGGCAGCCAGCCGATTCCGAAGGATCTCGCGACGCTGGAGTACGGGGTGTCGATCACCGATCCGTGCATCGACTGGCCGACGACCGAACGCCTGCTGCTCGATCTCGACCGCGCGTTGCGGGGCGTGCGCCGCTGACGCCCGGGACGCCCGGGACGCCCGGCGCGCGGCCCCGCGGGGCGGGCCGCGCGGTCAGTGCCAGTGCTCGGTCTC
>JAKBCG010000148.1 GCA_021808035.1 Pseudomonadota bacterium | reverse complement strand
CGCGAGCGCGCGCTCGCGCGGTTCCGCGCCGCGGAGCTTGCGGCGACCCGGCTCGCGGTGACCGGCAACGTGTTCGCACACGCGCTCGCGATCGCCACGACGCGCAGCGAGCTCGGCGTCGTCGAGCGGATCGTCGCGAACGACCGCGAGAATCTCGCGCTCGTCGGCAAGGCCCGCGCCGCGGGCTCCGCGACGCTCCCGGACCTCATCAGCGCGCGCAGCCAATTGGCGCATGACGAGACCCTGCTGCCCCCGCTGCGCCAGCGCATCAGCGTCGCCGCCCACGCGCTCGCGATGCTGTCCGGCGCCGCGCCGGCCGCGGCGGTGCCGCCCGCGATGACGTTGCGCGACTGGCGCCTGCCCAAGGAACTGCCGCTCACGCTGCCGTCGCGGTTGGTGCGCTCGCGGCCGGACATCCGCGCCGCCGGGGCCCAGCTGCACGCGGCGAGCGCAGCGATCGGGATCGCGGCCGCGGACCGGTATCCGCAGATCACCCTGTCGGCGAACACGACCCAGCAGGCGCTCTCGCCGGGCGGCCTGTTCGACGGCGGCGCGAATGCGTGGGCGATGGCGGCAGGCCTGACCGCGCCGCTGTTCGACGGCGGCACGCTGCGCGCGCGCGAGCGCGAGGCCGTCGACGCCTACCGCGCGTCGCTCGCCGACTACCAGCGCACGGTGCTCGAAGCGTTCACCCAGGTCGCCGACGTGCTGCGCGCATTGCAGAACGACGACGCGGAGGTCCGCGCCCAGCGCGCCGCGCGGCGCACCTCGGCCGACGCGCTCGCGCTGATGCGGACCAGTTACCGCGAGGGCGCGGTCGGCGTGCTGAGCGTGCTCGACGCCGAGCGGCAGCTCAACCGCTCGGAGCTCGATCTCGTGCGGGCACGCGCGCAACGGCTGCGGGACAGCGCGCTCCTCTATCTCGCGCTCGGTGGCGGCGAATCCCCGGGCGGCGGATGAGCGGCTCCCGGAACTCCACACCCCGCTCCGCCGCGCGCACACCGTCCGTCGCCCACGCCTGGCGCGCGCTTCGCCACCGCAACTTCCAGCTGTATTTCGTCGGCCAGGGCATCTCGCTGATCGGCACCTGGATGACCCGGCTCGCGACCAGCTGGCTGGTCTACCGCATGACCCATTCGGCGCTGCTGCTCGGCGCGGTGAGCTTCGCCGGGCAGATCGTCGCACTCGCGTTCGGACCGATCGCCGGCGCCTGGATCGAACGGCTCGATCGGCGCACGTTGCTGGTGTGCACGCAGGTCGCGGCGGCCGCGCAGTCGCTCGCGATGGCCGCGCTCACGCTGACGCACGCCATCACGCTCCCGGAGATCTTCGCACTCGCCGCGTTCCAGGGTTTGATCGCCGCGTTCGACATGCCGGCGCGCCAGTCCTTCCTCGTGCAGATGGTCGACGATCCACATGACCTCGGCAACGCGATCGCGATGAATTCCTCGGTCGTGAACGCCACGCGCCTGATCGGTCCCGCGATCGCGGGCGCGGTGATCGCCGCCTACGGCGTCGGCTGGTGCTTCCTGATCGACGGGATCAGCTATTTCGCGGTGATCGCGTCGCTCGCGATGATGCGCCTGCGACCGGCGACGCCGGCGTCGCCGATCGGGCCGTTGTTCGCCCAGATCCGCGAGGGTTGGGACTACGTGCGCGGCTTCCGTCCGGTGCGCACCGTACTGACGCTGTTCTTCCTCCAGGGCCTGGTGGGCTGGCCCTACATGGTGCTGCTGCCGGTGTTCGCCGCCCGGGTGCTGCACGGCGACGCGCACACGCTCGGCGCGCTGTCGGCGGCATCGGGCTTCGGCGCACTGCTGTCGGCGCTCGCGCTCGCGATGCGACGCTCGGAGGTCGGATTGACCCGCACGCTGCGCAGCGCGTCGGCACTGCTCGGCGCCGGGCTCGTGCTGTTCGGCCTGTCGCACGCGCTGTGGCTGTCGCTCGCGACGATGGTGCTCGCCGGCTTCGGCCTGATGCAGAGCGCGGCGGTGTGCAACACGATCATCCAATCGTTGGTGCCGGACGGGATGCGCGGGCGCGTGATGAGCTATTACACGATGGCGTTCTTCGGCGCGGCGCCGTTCGGCAGCCTCCTCGCGGGGGCGCTGTCCGATCACGTCGGAGCGCCGCTGACGGTCGCCGCGTGCGGGGTCGCCTGCCTCGCGGCCGCGTTGTGGTACTCGCGCGAACTGCCCCGGATCGGCGCGATCATCGCCCCGATCTACCGCGCGAAGGGCCTGGCGGTCCCGCCGAAGGGTTATTGACCGCCGCCGGACACGGCGGCCCGGCTGGCCGGCCAGGCCACGGCCGGAACGCCGTCCGTCTATCGAACCCGGTCCCGTGTCGTGCGAGAATACCGGGAAACCCACGGGCGCCCACGAGGCGACGAGGCCGATGACCGAATCCGCAGATGAAACGGCGCAGCGCCGCAAGCCGATCACGCTGTTGCGCCTCGCGCAGATGCACCGGGATCGCGAGAAGATCGCGGTCCTGACCTGCTACGACGCGAGTTTCGCGCGGCTGATGGACGAGGCCGGCGTCGACGTCCTGCTGGTGGGCGACTCGCTCGGGATGGTCGTCCAGGGCCGCGCCGATACCCTGCCGGTCACGGTCGAGGAGATCGCGTACCACACCGCCTGTGTCGCCCGCGGCAGCCGTGGCGCATGGGTCGTCGCGGACATGCCGTTCGGCAGCTATCACGAGTCGATCGAGCAATCGATCGCCAATGCCTGCCGGCTGTTCCAGGCGGGCGCGATGATGGTCAAGCTCGAGGGCGCCTGGGCCACGCCGACGATCCGCGCGCTCGCCGAGCGCGGGATGCCGGTGTGCGCGCACCTCGGGTTCACGCCGCAGACCGTGCACGCGCTCGGCGGCTACCGCGTGCAGGGACGCGACACGGACGGGGCCGCGCTGCTGCGCCGTCAGGCGCGCGAGGTCGCCGAGGCCGGCGCGCAGATGCTCGTGTTGGAACTCGTGCCGAGCGCGCTCGCCCGCGAACTCACCGCCGAACTGACGATCCCGACGATCGGGATCGGCGCCGGACCCGACTGCAGCGGCCAGGTGCTGGTGATGCACGACATGCTCGGCGTGACGCCGGGAAAGCTGCCGCGATTCGTCCGGCGGTTCGTCGACGGGACGGCCGACCTGCACGAGGCGGTCCGCCGCTTCGTGCACGACGTGAAGAGCGGCGCCTATCCCGACGAATCGCTGCACGGTTACTGACGGCCCCGCATGAAGGTCATCGAGCGCATCGCGGAACTGCGAGCGGCCCTCGCGCCCGGCGACTCGGCCGCATTCGTGCCGACGATGGGCAACCTGCACGAGGGGCACCTGTCGCTCGTGCGGATCGCCGCCGAACACGGACGGCCGGTGGTCGCGAGCATCTTCGTGAACCGCCTGCAGTTCGGCCCGAGCGACGACTTCGAGCGGTATCCGCGCACCTTCGAGCGGGACGTCGAACTGCTGGCGGACGCCGGCTGCGATACCGTGTTCGCGCCGACCGAAGCGGACCTCTACCCCGAGCCGCAGGTGTGCTTCGTGCAGCCGCGGGCCGCGCTCGCCGACACGCTGGAGGGGCGGTTTCGGCCGGGATTCTTCGTCGGGGTCTGCACGGTCGTGCTGAAGCTCTTCAACGCGGTGCGACCAGGCGTCGCGGTCTTCGGCAAGAAGGACTACCAGCAGCTGCTGGTCATTCGCGACATGGTCGCACAGCTCGCGCTGCCGGTGCGGATCCTCGCCGGCGAGACGGTCCGCGAGACCGGCGGTCTCGCGTTGTCCTCGCGCAACGCCTATCTCGACCCGCGCGAGCGCGCCGAGGCGCCGCGCCTCAGCGCCGTCCTGGAGCGGCTCCACCACGCGATCCTCGCCGGATCGCGCGACTGGTCCCGCCTCGAAGCCGCGGCGGCCGCGGAACTCGCGGCGCACGGCTGGCGCGTTGACTATGTCGCGGTTCGGCGCCGCGCCGATCTCGGCGAGCCGCGCGAGGGTGCGCCGCTCGTCGCGCTCGCCGCCGCGAAGCTCGGCCACACGCGCCTGATCGACAATCGCGAGATCGTCGACCCGGCGCGCTGAGCGCCGCCTACAGCAGCGCCTGGCCGGCGGTGGTCGCCGCCTCGAGCTTCGCCTCGCCGTCACGCGCCTGCCGCTCGAGCCGGTCGGCGGTCGCGACCTGCGCGGCGTTCGGCATCCGGTAGTCGAGACCGATGTCGGACTGCAGGTACGCAAGCCAACTGCGCAGGCGCATCTCGTGCATCACGTCGCCTTCACTCGATCGCACCTCGAGCTGCACGACGGCGTCGATCGCGTGCGTGAGCCCATCGAGCGCCGGGGTCGCCTTCGCCGCCGTGACCCGGTGCGCCGCGACCGCCTTCGCCAGCCGGTCACGCACCGCGATCGCGGCGTTGATCCGGTGGTCGAGCTGATCGACCGCGCGGTGCAGCGCGAGTTGCAGCGCGAGGTGCTGCCGGAGCGCCGCCGGCGTCGTGTGCAAGCGCGGGTCGAGCCGCACCTCGAGCGGCTGCCGGTACGACCGGCCGCCGTAGGTGAGCACGACCGTGTAGCGGCCCGGGTTCACGAGCGGCCCGCGGGCGTCCGCGGTCTGGCCGTCGGTTTCCTCCGGCGGTTCGAAGCCGGTGACGTCGGTCGCGTCCGGATAGCGCAGATCCCATTGGAAGCGGTTCATTCCCGGCTCGACCGCGGTGCGCTTCTCGTCCGCGACCCGCTTCGCCTGCGACGGCAGCAGGTTGTCGCGCACCGTCGCCGGCATCTTCGGCTGCTTGACCTTCAAGTGCAGCGCGAAGCGGCGCACCAGATGCCCGTCCGCGTCGAGGAACGCGAGGTTGACCGGAGTCTTCCCGGCGTAGTTCGCCGGCAGGTGGAAGAACACGGTCGCTCCGAACGGCGGATTCTGCCCGAACGAGCCGCGGTGCGGCGCGCTGCTGTCGATCCCGTACGCGTTCGTCAACCATGCGCGTTGTGGCGCGAACAGCCGGGTCGCGTCGGCCGCGGTCGACTCGTGATGCGACAGCTGCTCGAGGAGCTGCAGGTTCCCGAGAACCCAGAATGAGCGGCCGTGCGTCGCGGCGACGATCTCGCCTTCACGCGGATCGATCGCGAGGTCGCGAACCTGCACGTGCGGCAGGTTGTTGCTGATCGGTGTCCAGTGCGCGCCGCCGTCGAAACTCGCGTACACGCTGTTCGCGGTCCCGGCGAACAGCAACGAGGCATCGTCCGGATCCTGCCGGACCACGAACACCGCCTCGTCCGCCGGCAGTCCCTGCGTGAGCACCGACCAGTGGCGGCCGAAGTCCGTGGTCTCGAAGACGTACGGGCGCGGGTCGTCCCACATGATGCGCTGCGCGGTCAGGTACGCGGTCCCGGCCGCGACGTGCGAAGGTTCGATCGAAGAGATCTCGGCCCACTCGGTCAATGCCGGCGGCGTCACCAGCTGCCAGTGCTTGCCGGCGTCGGTGGTCACGTGCACGAGACCGTCCTGCGAACCGGCCCAGATCACCCGCGGGTCGATCGGCGACACCGCGAGCGCGGAGATGTCCGGGAAGATCTCGGCGCCGGTCTGGTCGAGGTCGACCGGCCCGCCGCTCGGCTTCTCGGTCGACGGGTCGTTGCGCGTCAGATCGGGACTGATCGTCTTCCAGGTCCGTCCGCCGTCATCGCTCTTCATCACGTACTGCGACGCGAGGAACAGCTCGTGCGGATCGTTCGGCGCGAAGAAGATCGGATGGGTCCATCCGAGTCGGTATTCCATTTCGGCCGCCGACACGCCGTCGAGATATTGCGGCTCGGGGCTCACGTCCCGCCGGCTGCCGGTGACGCGGTTGTAACGCTGCATCACCGTGTAATAGTCGCTCCCGACGGTCGCGTCCGGGTGGCCGGGCACCGGCGCGACGAAGGTGCTCTCGCCGAGCGCGACGGAATGCCACGCGCCGGTCGGGATCGCACCGGCCGGCGACGCGCTCGGCCCTTCGAACGATCCCTCGTCCTGTTGCGCGCCGTAGACGTTGAACGGAAACGCATCGTCCAGCGCGACGTGGTAGAACTGGCCGGTCGGCTGGTTGTGCTCGGTGCTCCAGGTCCGCCCGCCGTCGGTCGAGACCGCCGCACCGCCGTCGTTACCCTCGAGCAGGATCTTCGGATCGTTCGGGTTGATCCAGACGATGTGGTTGTCGCCGTGCCGCGGGCGCAGCTTCGCGAACGACGCGCCGCCGTTGCGGGACACCCACAGCGCGTCCACGTTCGGCACGTAGACGGTCTGCGGATCGGTCGGATCCACGTAGATGCTGGTGTAGTAGAACCCGCGCTGGCGCAGGCTCCAGTTGCCGTTCACGCGCCGCCAGGTCGCGCCGCCGTTCGACGAGCGGAACACGCCGCCGTCCTTCGCCTGGAGGATCG
>JAKBCG010000147.1:1096-6424 GCA_021808035.1 Pseudomonadota bacterium | reverse complement strand
GCCGTGCAGCAGGTTGATCTCCATCTGCGCGGCGCCGGCCTCGTGGATCAGCGTGTCGATCTCGATCTCCTGCGCCTCGCAGAACGAGTACATGTCGTCGAACAGCGGATCGAATTCGTTGACCGCCGCGATGCTGTAGGCCTGGCGGCCGATCTCGGGCCGGCCCGACCGGCCGACCGGGGGCTTCAACGGATAGTCCGAATCGGTGTTCGGCTCGACCAGGAAGAACTCGAGTTCCGGCGCGACCACCGGCTCCCAGCCGTGCGCCTCGTACAGGTCGAGCACGCGCCGCAGCACGTAGCGCGGCGCCATCGTGACCGGCCGGCCGTCGCCGTAGAAGCAGTCGTGGATCACCTGCGCCGTCGGCTCGGCGGCCCAGGGCACGACGCGCACGGTCTTCGGATCGGCCTTCAGCACGATGTCGATGTCGGACGGGTTCATCGCGCTCTGGTCGTCCGGGAAATCGCCGGTCACGGTCTGCAGGAAGATCGCTTCGGGGAGCCGCATGCCCTCTTCCTCGGCGAACTTCTGGGCCGGCATGAGCTTGCCGCGCGCCACGCCCGCCATGTCCGGGATGATCGCCTCGACCTCCGAGATGCCATGTTCTTTGAGGAACTGCTGAATGATGCTCATCGGTTCACCTTGCCCCGCGCGTACTGCCGGGTTGCCTCACCGAACGCCGCGAACAGCGCGCGCGAGAATGGATTGCTCGCGAAGCGCCATTCCGGGTGCCATTGCACCCCGAGCGCGAAGCCCCGGGCCTGCTCGACCCGGAAGGCCTCGATCACGCCGTCCGGCGCGCGCGCTTCGACCACGAGACCGCGCCCGAGGTCCTGGATCCCCTGCCAGTGCAGGGAATTGACCGGGAGCCGATCGCGGTCCGACAGGCGGCGCAGCGCTCCCCCAGGATCGAGCAGCACCTCGTGCGCGGGGCCGTACTGCTCGTCGAGCGGCAACGCGGCGTCGTCGCGATGATCGAGGTGCCCCGGCACCTCGTGCAGCCGCTGCCAGAGCGTGCCGCCATACGCGACGTTCATCTCCTGGAAGCCGCGGCAGATCGCGAGCACCGGCAAGCCGGCCGCGATCGCGCGCGGAATCAGCGGCAGCGTCGTCGCGTCGCGCTCCGGATCGTGGAGCGTGCCCGGCGCGCTCGCCGGCCCGCCGTAGCGGTGCGGTTCCACGTTGGTCTCACTGCCGGTGAACAGCAGGCCGTCGCACAGACCGAGCAGGTCTTCGAGCGCGAGCTGCGGACCGAGCGCCGGAACGAGCACGGGAATCGCGTCCGCGCCGTCCGCGACGGCGGCGATGTACTTCTCGCCGACCATGTGGAAATAGTGCTTTCCAAACAGCCGGCGATCGGCCGGTATTCCGATGATCGGCTTGCGAGACATGTTTAATATATTGAACGCGCTGGAGGACGCCCAGCCCTGTATTACCCGGTTATTAGAGCATACTCGCGCGAACTCGTCCCGCTCCCCGGACGCCTTCTGCTAGAGATTCAGGCATTTCCGAGACTTAGCGCTCGATATTGCATCGCGTCAATCAACGGGACGACCTGCCGCTCGCAGGGCGTCATAAGCCGTCCAAACTGTCAAGCGAGTCAAAATCCTAAACGTTTGATCCCTCGCCCGGCCTTCGCCGGCGGATCAGGAAGGTCCGGTGGATCCGCGGGTGGCGCGCGAAATCCCGCGGCACGGTCCGTGCGCTGATGTCCTCGATCACGCAGGCCGGCAGGGCCGCGGCGTCGATCGCGAAGCGGCTGAAATTGGTCGAGAACACCAGGCGCCCGTCGGCACGCAGCAGCGCGACCGCGTCCCGGATCAACGCGGGGTGATCACGCTGCACGTCGAGCACGCCCTGCATGCGCTTCGAGTTCGAGAACGTCGGAGGGTCCAGGAATATCAGGTCGTACGCGGCGCCCGCGGCCGCCGCGCTCGCGAGCCATTCCAGGCAGTCGGCCCGCACGAAGCGGTGGCGCGGGCCGGCGAGACCGTTCAGTGTCAGGTTGTCCTCGGCCCAGGCGAGGTAGGTGTTCGACAGATCGACGCTGACGCTCGACCGGGCGCCGCCAGCGGCCGCGTACACCGTCGCCGTCCCCGTATAGCAGAACAGGTTCAGGAAGTCCGCGTCGCGCGCCCACTCGCGCAGCAGCGCCCGGGTCGAGCGATGATCGAGGAACAGCCCCGTATCGAGATAGTCGCGGAAATTGACCCAGAACCGCAGTCCGCCCTCGCGCACCACGTGCCGGTCCTCGGTCGTCGCCCGCTTTTCGTACTGCGCGCTGCCCTTCTGCTGCCGCCGGGTGCGCGAGTGCACCTGCGCGAGTGGCAGACCGAGCACCTCCGGCAGCGCCGCGAGCACTTCGCGCCGCCGTTCCCGCGCCTTGTCCGGATCGACGGTCGCGGGCGGCGCGTACTCCTGCACGAACGCGTGCCGCGGCTCAGCGCCGTACAGGTCGACCGCGAACGCGTACTCCGGCATGTCCGCGTCGTACACGCGGTAGCACTCGATGTCGGCCGCACGCGCCCACGATTCGAGTTTCTCGAGGTTCTTGCGCAGCCGGTTCGCGAACATCTGCGCGCCCGGCCGCGCGGCCCATCGGCTCTGCGTGACCGCGGCCGGCTCCGGCAGCGCGGCCGCACCGACGTCGAACCGCAGCAGGCGGCACTCGATCGTGCCGTTCACCATCCGATGGCTGCGCTTCGCGAAGATCCCGAGATGGCGGGCAAGCGGCGGGTTGCCGGTCAGGATCGCCGCCTGCCAGCCGTTGAACTCCTCCCGCAGCACCCGGCCGAGCTCGACATAGAGCGCCGGCAACGTCGCGTCGGTGCCGAGCCGCTCCCCGTACGGGGGATTGGACACCAGCAGTCCCGGCGTGCCGGGCGGCCGGCACTGTTCGGCGAGCGCGCG
Organism: Pseudomonadota bacterium; assembly: GCA_021808035.1. Classification (GTDB taxonomy): domain Bacteria; phylum Pseudomonadota; class Gammaproteobacteria; order Steroidobacterales; family Steroidobacteraceae; genus Bog-1198. The sequence goes on along the minus strand of JAKBCG010000147.1, from coordinate 3,514 downwards.
CCGCTCGACGTGCAGCCACGGCTCGAAGCCGGCCGCGGCGGCGTTGGCGAGCGTCGCGCGCACCGCGTCCGCGTCGGCGTCGAAGCCGAGGATCACGCGGCGCGGCGCGCGCGCGGCACGCCGCTCGATCGCTTCGCGCCGCAACCGCTCCCACAGCGCCGGCGCGTGGCCGCGCCATCCGGTGAATCCGAAATACGCCCGCTCGAGCCCCGGCGCCGCGTCGGCGGCGATCGCCGCCGCCTCGAGCAGGAAGGTCCCGGTCCCGCACATCGGATCGACGAGCGGCCCGCCGGCCGCGCAGATCGCGGGCCAGCCGGCCCGCAGCAGCACCGCGGCGGCGACGTTCTCCTTCAACGGCGCTCGCCCGCCCGCGACCCGATAGCCGCGCCGGTGCAGGCTCTCGCCGGAGAAGTCGAGCGACAGTTCGGCGCTCGCGGCCCCGACGTGCAGGTGCAGCAGCACGTCGGGCCGTTGCGGACGGACGTCGGGACGCGTGCCGGTGCTCGCGCGCAGGCCGTCGCAGACCGCATCCTTCAGCCGTTGCGCGGCGTAGAGCGTGTGCCGGAGCGCCGCGTTGCCGCCGCTCGCCGAACAGGCGAGGGTCGCACCCGGGCCGAGGTGCTCGCGCCAATCGATGCGCTCGAGCGCGGCGTGCAGGCTCTGCGAAGACTGCGCGTCGACGGTGCCGAGCACGAGGTAGACCCGGGTCGCCGTGCGCGACCACAGGCAGGCCCGGTATCCGACCTCGAGCGGGCCGTCGAAGCGCACGTCGCTGCTGCGCTCGCGCACCGCGGTCGCGCCGAACCGCACGAGTTCCTCGGCGAGCACCGACGCCGCCCCGACCGGGGCGGTCGCGATCCACTCGTGGATCTCGGCGCTCACGCGCGGCGCCGCGCCGGCGCGGCGGGCAACGCGACCCAGTCGAGGCGCGGTGCGCGCTCGAGGTGTTTCGCGAGGATCCGATACACGTCGAGGTCGAACGCCGGACGGGGGACCGTCGCGACGATCGCCGCGAGATCCGCGTCCGTCCGCGCGGTGCCGAGATGGAGCCAGCGATCGACGACGTGCAGCTCGACGGAGCCGGCGGCATCGCGCTCGCGCAACGCGACCGGCCCGGGGAACGGCCAGTCCTTCAGCCGGATCGACGCCAGTGCGAGCTCGAGCCTCACGCCGTGCAACGCGGCGCTCTCGCGTCCGACACAGGCGCCGCGGCAGCGGCCGAGCGCGTGACCGAAACACGACCCATCGCCGGATTCGAGCCCCATCGCCTTCAGGCACAACTGGTGCGCGCGCGCGATCTCGGTCAGCACCCGCGAGGCCTCGCGCGGCGTCCGATACAGGCCGTAGCATCGCGACGACACGCCGTCGTCGAGATCCTCGAGCGCGAGGATCTCGATCCGATCGGGTCGATCGGCCGCGATCCGGCACGTCACCGCCCCGCCGCCGCCGCGCAAGCGGCGGTTGTACACCGGCCGCTGCGCCTTGATCCACGCCACCTCGGTGAGCAGCGCGCCGAGCTCGCCGGCGGTCTCCCGCCAGTCGATCCGGCGCACCTGTTGCGCGAGACGTTGCTCCTTCGTGTCGCGATGCGCCGCGGCGAAGTGCGCGAGGATCCGGGCGCGCAGGCCGCGGCTCTTGCCGACGTAGAGCGGCACGTCCGCCTCGCCGAGGAAGCGATAGACGCCGCAGCCCTCGGGCAGCTCGTCGGCGAGCCCCTCGGGCAGCTGCGCCGGCAGCGCGGGCGCGGCGAGCACGGCGTCGATCGCGGCCGCGAGCTCGGCGGCGGGCCGCTCGCGGCGCAGCCGCAACCACCAGTCGGCGAGCACCCGCGCGTCGCCGAGCGCGCGGTGGCGCGCGCGGCAGTCGAGCCCATACCGCTCGATCAGCGCGTCGAGGTTGTGCCGCCGCTCCTGCGGCGCGAGCCGCCGCGACAGCCTGACCGTGCACAGCGCCTTTTTGGCGAAAGGCCGCTGCAGGCGACGCAGTTCGCTGCGCAGGAACGACGCGTCGAAGCGCGCGTTGTGCGCGGCGAACAACGCGTCGTCCAGCTTCTGCTCCAGGATCCCGGCGAGCGACGCGAACGGCGGCGCCGCGGCGACCATCGCGTCGCTGATCCCCGTGAACGCCTGGATCGCGGCCGGGATCCGGCACTCCGGGTCGACGAGCGAGCTCCATTCCTCGACGATCGCGTCGTCGACGACCCGGACGATCCCGATCTCGATGATCCGGTGATGCGCCGCGTTGCCGCCGGTCGTTTCGAGGTCGACGAAGGCGATCGTGCGCGGCAGCGCCGCCTCGTCAGGATCGTCCATCGAAGGACAGCAGCGACCGGTAGAGCTCGGGCCGCCGGTCGCGGAACACGCCCCAGGCCTCCCGGTATCGGCGCACCTCGTCGAGATCGACGCTCGTGACGAGCAC
>JAKBCG010000147.1:0-1086 GCA_021808035.1 Pseudomonadota bacterium | reverse complement strand
GGTCTCGGTCCGGCGGTCGGCCTCGGCGAGTTTCTCGCCGGTCGGCGACGCGATGAACGAGGAGCCGTAGAACCCGATCTCGTACTTCTCGCCGCGTTCGACGCCGATGCGGTTCGACGCGACGACCGGGAGCACGTTCGCGGCGGCGTGACCTTGCATCGTGCGCTGCCAGTGACCGCTCGAGTCGAGGGCCGGCGCCTGCGGCTCCGAGCCGATCGCGGTCGGGTACAGCAGGAACTCGGCGCCGGCGAGCGCCATCGCCCGCGCCGCCTCGGGAAACCATTGGTCCCAGCAGATCGCGACGCCGACGCGGCCGAACGCGGTTGGAAACACGCGAAAGCCGGTGTCGCCGGGCGAGAAATAGAACTTCTCGTGATATCCCGGTCCCTCCGGGATGTGGGATTTGCGGTAGTGGCCGAGCACGCCGCCGTCGGCATCGACGACGACGACGGTGTTGAAGAACGCCGTTCCGGCGCGCTCGAACACGCTGATCGGCAGCACGACGCCGAGTTCGCGGGCGACGCCGCGGAAGTGCTCGACCGCGGGGTGGCCGTCGAGTGGATGCGCGAGGTCGAAGTGCCTCGGGTCGTGGTCCTTGCAGAAGTACGGCGTCTCGAACAGTTCCTGCAGCAGGACGACGTTCGCGCCGCGGCCCGCCGCGGCCCGGACCAGCCGCTCCGCGCGCTCGACGTTCGCGTCGCGGTTCCATTCACAGGCCATCTGCGTCGCGGCCAGGGTCACGATGCTCATTGCCGTTCCATGGTATCCGATTGCGGCCCGCGGATCGCTAGAACGTCGGCGGCGCGCTCGCGCTCACGATCTCGCAGTCCTCGCGCGAGACGTTGCGGAAGCGATGCGGGAGGTTGCTGCGGAAATAATAGCCGTCGCCCGCGCTCAGGCTGCGCGTCTCGCCGCCGACCGAAAGCTCGATGCGCCCGCGGACCACGACGCCGCCCTCCTCGCCGGCGTGGGTCAGCATCTCCTCGCCGGTGTCCGCGCCGGGCGCGTACGACTCGTGCAGGATCGCCATGCTGCGCTTCGCGAGGCTGCTGCCGACCAGGTGCAGTGCGACCCGGCCCGCGCCGA
>JAKBCG010000002.1 GCA_021808035.1 Pseudomonadota bacterium | reverse complement strand
GAACCATGCCGTATAGACCTTTTCGTTCATGTCGCGCAGTCCGCGCGGATCGTTGACCACCAGCGCACCCTGGTCGCGCGCCCGGTCGAGAATGTAGGTCGTGTAGACATACTCGGTGTCGAACGGCGGATCCTTGCGCATCAGGATCGCGTCGCAATCGCCGAGCCGTTGCGCCACGGCCGGACCGAGTTCGAACCAGGCATGGAGATCGTCGCGAACCCGCAACGGCGACAGCCGGCCCCAGGCGATCCCATCACGCAGCCCGATGTCCTTCTGTTCGGCGTAGAGCAAGCGGTACCCGGCCCGCTGAGCGGCCAGCAGCATCGCGAGGGTGCTGTCCTTCGCCGGCTTGATCGACTCGATCGGGTCCATCACGACGAGCAGGCGCGTTTCGGTCGGCATCGGGGGTCCTCGACGGGTCGTTCGGCGCGGTCGCGCCTGCGAAGTCTAGCGCAAGCACTCCAGGGAGGGTCCCAGTTCCGGAAACTGTGAACCAGTCCGCCGTCGTTTCGGCCGACATGACTCCAAATGTGACCGGGCCGACGTGGCCCGGGTCGGCTGGATATGTTAAAAAGTTCCCAATTACCTGGAAACGACGTGCGCCCGCTCGGGGGTCTGACATTCATTGGCACGCACCGCCAGGGTTCGAAGGACAGCATGAGCGCCACCGAAAAGACCAAATTGGCCGGCTTGAAGGTCCTGGTCATCGACGACAGCAAGACGATCCGTCGGACCGCCGAGACGCTGCTCAGCAAGGAGGGCTGCGAGGTGTTCACCGCGATCGACGGTTTCGACGCGTTGTCGAAGATCGCCGATCACCAGCCGGACATCGTGTTCGTCGACATCATGATGCCGCGGCTCGACGGCTACCAGACTTGTTCCCTGATCAAGCACAACAAGGTGTTCAAGCAGATACCGGTGATCATGCTGTCCAGCAAGGACGGATTGTTCGATCGCGCACGGGGACGGATCGTCGGGTCGGAGCACTACCTGACGAAGCCCTTCACGAAGGACGAGTTGCTCGGCGCGATCGAGGCCCACGTGGGCAAGTGACGGAGAACCCAACGATGGCATTGATCCTGATCGTCGACGATTCACCCACCGAAGTGTTCGTGATGCAGAAGGCGCTCGAGAAGCACGGATTCCAAACGGCCGCTGCGGAGAACGGCGCGGAGGGCATCCGCAAGGCGAAGGCGATGAAGCCCGACCTCATCTTCATGGACATCGTGATGCCGGGGGTGAACGGCTATCAGGCGACGCGGACGCTCGCGAACGATCCGGAGACGCGGCTGATCCCGATCATCATGGTCACGACCAAGGGGCAGGAGACCGATCGCGTCTGGGGCCTGCGGCAAGGGGCCGTCGACTATCTGGTGAAGCCCGTGTCGGTGCAGACCCTGGTGCAAAAGGCGCAAGCGGCGCTCGCGGTATGAACGCGGCCGACGGAGCCGCCCGCCCCGGCCTTCGCGAACTCCGGGATCGCCCGTTCGAGCTCCTGCGCGAGATCGAGCGGCGCAGTCGAACGAAGAACGAGGGGGTCGCCGCGGAGGCCTCGGCCGGCCGCGAGTGGGTCGGCGTCGCGTTCCGGATCGGCGGGGAGACGTTCTTGATCGCCCGCGAGGAGACGCGCGAGGTGCTCGGGTATCCGGCGTCGGTGACCCGAATTCCGGGCGCGAAACCGTGGATCAAGGGACTCGCGAACGTCCGCGGTCAACTGCTGCCGCTGATCGACCTGCGGCAGTTCCTCGGCAGCGGAGCGACCGCGACCGGACGGAACACCCGGGTGGTCGTCGTCAACCACCGCGAAGTCCCCGCGGGCCTGGTCGTCGACGAGGTGCACGGGTTCCGGCGCTTCGCCGAAGGCGAATTCAGCGCCGAACCGCCGCCGACGGTGATTCGTTGCGACAGCTATCTCGCGGGCGCCTTCCGGCGCGGCGGTGAGCTGTGGCCGGTTCTGAGCATGAAGAGCCTCCTGGAGAGCGCGAGCTTCCTGCAGGCGGCGAGCTGAGCGTCCCCGGAGGCGCCAATGAACTCAAAGACTGAAACCAATCGATGGGCGCTGATCGCGCCGGTGCTCGCCGCAGTGGCCGCGCTCGGGGTGCTCGTCGCGGGCGCGCTGACCGTCGCCGGCGGTGGCGGGACCCGCCCCGCCGACACCGGTCCCGCGCTCGCGCTCCGCAGCCTGCCGCTGGAAGCGCGCGCGGCGATGAACGGCGACGCCGCGTCATTCGATGCGCTGGCGGCCGATTTGCGGCGCGCGAACGCCGCGCGTCGCGCGAGCGGCGGCGGCAGCGATGCCGACTGGCGGACACTGACCACGGCGGTCGGGGTGGTCGAGAATGCACGTCCGGCGGTGCAAACGATCGCCGAGGCCGCGCGGCAGGTGCGCGAGCGGGCCCCGCGGTTGCTGTCGCGGCTCGGTGACCTCGCGAGCACCGGGGGCACCGGCCCGCTGGCCGGCGTCGGGGCACATCTCGACCGTTTCCAGCTCACCGTGCAGCGGATACGCATGGACATCGACGCGCTCGCGACCGGTGTCGGCCAGGCCGGACCGACCGCGCAGCGCCTCGCCGACGGGCTCGAAGCGCTCGACACGATCGGCCGCGACCTGACCGCGGGTCGCTCCCGCCCGGGCGCGGCCGCCGGCGCGAACGCCAAGGCGGTCGCGGCGTTCGCGCTGTCGAACGGCCGGTTCGCCGCCGCGGTGCGTACCGCGATCGGCGCGGCCGCGCCGATCGCGAAGGCACAGGCGGCCGCGACGACGCTCGCCAGGTCGGCCGATGCGCTCGCGAGCCGGGCGGAGCCGGCGCGCGGCGCGGGCGGCGGTGGGTTCGGCGTCCGACGGATCGCGGCGCTCGTCGCGCTGACGATCGCGCTCGGCTGTCTCGCCGCGCTGGTGTGGGTGTATCGCAAAGCGGTCGACCGGCGGCGCGAAGCCGAGATGCGCGCGCGCGAGAACGACCGCAACCAGGATGCGATCATGCGCCTGCTCGACGAGCTGTCGAATCTCGCCGATGGCGACCTCACGGTCCAGGCGACGGTGACCGAGGACATCACCGGTGCGATCGCCGACTCGATAAATTATGCAATCGAAGCGCTGCGCGAGCTCGTGACGACGATCAACGCGGGTGCGATCCAGCTCGACGGAGCCACCAAGCAGGCGCAAGCCGCCGCCGCCCACATGGCGAAGGCGAGTGCCGCACAGTCGCGCCAGATCTCGGCCGCCAGCGAGTCCGTCGCCGAGATGGCAGCCTCGATCGAGGAGGTTTCCGGCAACGCGGAGCGCTGCTCGGACGTCGCGCGGCATTCGGTCGACATCGCACACAAGGGCGGTGATGCCGTCCGGCGGACGATCGACGGCATGAACGCGATTCGCGAGACGATCCAGGAGACGAGCAAGCGGATCAAGCGTCTCGGGGAGAGCTCGCAGGAGATCGGCAACATCGTCGAACTCATCAACGACATCGCCGAGCAGACCAACATCCTTGCGCTCAATGCGTCGATCCAGGCGTCGATGGCGGGCGAGGCGGGCCGCGGCTTCGCGGTCGTCGCCGACGAGGTGCAGCGGCTCGCGGAGCGCGCTGCGAACGCGACGAAACAGATCGAAGTGCTGGTGCGCACGATCCAGACCGACACCAACGAGGCCGTGGTCTCGATGGAGCGCAGCACGACCGACGTGGTCGGCGGCGCGCTGCTCGCGGAGAATGCCGGCGCGGCGCTCGAAGAGATCGAGCAGGTGTCTAACCAGATCGCCAGTCTGGTGCAGAACATCTCCGCGAGCGCCCGGCAGCAGGCGGCGGCGTCCGGAAACATCTCGAAGAACATGCAGGTGCTCCGCGAGATCTCGAGCCAGACCGCCGATGGGTCCTCGGCGACCTCCGCGTCCGTGTCGAAGCTCGCGGCGCTCGCGGCGCAGTTGCGCAAGTCCGTCGCCGGTTTCCGCCTGGCCGACGCCGGTGCGACGACCGTCGTTGGTTCGACCTCGACCCGCTTGCCGGCGCTCACGGAGCCGGTCTCCTCCGCGGGCGCCGCGCGAGCCCCGGATGGCGGCGCCGCCGCGGTCGAGAACGCGGGACGGACCCACAAGACCCGCGGATTCGGCACCTGAGCGGCACGAGTCCGGACGCCCCGATGACCGACATCAGTTCCCAAACGCTGCACGTCGTCGCCAAGGAACTCGCGGCGACGCTCGGTGACGCGCGAGCGGCACTCGAAGACTATGCCGAGCGCCCCGACCACCGCGAATCGCTGGAGAGGTGCGCGGAGCAATTGCACGTCGCGCACGGCGTGCTGCGCGTGGTCGAGGTCTACGGCGCGGCGCTGCTCGCCGAGGAGATGGAGCACGTCGCCCGGTACCTGCTGGAGATCAACGACGACGAGAAGCGGCGGGTCGAGGGCCTCGATGCGTTGATGCGCGCGATGGTGCAGCTGCCGACCTACCTCGAACGCGTGCTCTCCGGTGGACGCGACCTCGCGCTGATCCTGTTGCCGCTGTTGAACGATCTGCGCTCGGTACGGGGCAGTCCGCTGCTGTCCGAAGGGACGCTGCTGCTGCTCAACCTGAAGTCCGACCAGAGCCCGCGGGCGCGCTCCGACGAGGACGGACAGGCGGCGGTCGCGCTGTGGGCGCGCAGACTGCGTCCGCGTTTCCAGGTCGGCCTGCTCGGGTTGATCCGCGGCGAGCGCACGGAGCAGAGCCTGGAGATCATGGCGAAGGTCGCCGAGAAGCTCGAGCAGGTCGCGACCACGCAGCCGGTGTTCCAGTTCTGGTGGGTCACCGGCGCCGTGCTCGAGGCCCTGCAGGCGAACGGCCTCGAAGCGAGCGCGACCCTGAAGCGGCTCCTCGGCCAGGCCGACCGGCAGATCAAGGCGCTCTACGATCTCGGCGAGGAGCGGTATTGCGACAGCCCGCCGGTCGAGCTGCTGAACAATCTCCTGTACTACGTGGCGCGATCGTCCGCGGGCGGCGGCCGGATCGGTGCGGTGCGCGCCTCCTTCAAGCTCACCGAGATCCTGCCGGTGGACGATGCGATCGAACAGGAGCGCGCGAGCCTCTCCGCACCGAGCGTCAAGCTCATGCGCACCGTGGGCGCCGCGATCAAGGAGGACCTCGCGAAGGTCAAGGACGTGCTCGACATCTTCGTCCGCCGCGGCGGCGGCCGGGTCGAGGATCTCGCTCCGCAGCTCGAGCTGCTGAAGAAGATCAGCGACACGCTCGGCGTCCTCGGGCTCGGCGAGCTGCGGCAGCGGGTGCGCCGCGAGACCATGGATCTGGGTGCGATGCTCGCGTCAGGGACGCCACCCGCGGAGGAGGCGCTGCTCAAGGTTGCGAGCGTGCTGCTGTCGGTCGAAGACAGCCTCGACGATCAACTGGTGCGGCTGATCCTGCCATCCGCCACGCCGCCGCCCGGCGCCGAGTCCGACGATCTGGATTTCCGGCTGGTGAGCGAGGCGGTGCTGCGCGAGTGCAGCGTCAATCTCGCGCGCATCAAGGAAGCGATCTCGATCGCGGTCCAGAAGACCGGCGATGCGTCGCCCCAGGGGCTCGACAACGTCCCGCAGCTGCTGCGCGGAATCACCGCAGGCCTGTTGATGCTCGGCAAGAGCCGCGCCGCGGAGTTGATGGATTCGCTCGCGGTGCACGTCCGCGCGCTCGTCGAACCCGGAGCGATCCCGTCCGAGCCGCTGCGCCTCGAGCGCATCGCCGACGCGATCGTCAGCATCGAATATTACATGGAGACGATCCAGAGCGGCCGGAACGACCCGTGGTACATGCTCGACAACGCCGAGACCTGCGTGAAGGCCCTCGCCGAAGACCATGCGACGCGGCTACCGGCCGCGTCCGCGGGCCCGTCGGTCGGCGCCGAGGCGACGACGACCGTGAAGCTCGATGCTCGCGATACGAGGGTCGAAGCGCGCGACACGATCGTGCTGACGCCCGCCCCCGTGGCGTCCGTGCCCGCGGCGTCCGCGCCGTCGCCGGCGTCGGATGCGGCCCTCGACCCGCAGCTCGTCGAGCTGTTCATCGAGGAGGCCAAGGACGAAATGGCGGCGATCGGCCGGCGGTTCCCACTCTGGGAGCAGAATCCGATGGACGGCGATTCGCTCGCCGCGATGCGGCGCAGCTTCCATACGCTGAAGGGCAGCGGCCGGATGGTCGGCGCCCGCGTGATCGGCGATCTGGCGTGGTCGATCGAGAACCTGCTGAACCGGTTGATCGACAAGACGCTCACACGGACCCCCGAGATCATCGCGGTCGTGCGGGCCGCGATCGACGCGCTACCGCAGGTGATCGAACAGCTCGAGACCGGGCGACCGACGAGCGTCGCCGTCGATCAACTCATCGCTCGCGCCCATGCGACGGTTGCCGCGCCCCAAGCCGCCGGCGTGGTGATGGACGTCCACGCGGACGCGGCGGTCACGGCGGGCGCCGAACCGGAGCAAGACGGCGCGGCGGCCGGACGGGAGCCTGAGCCGGTGGTCGCCGCGACGGCCGGACCGACCGATGCGCACGAGTCCACGGCGGCTGCGTCCGCGACGATGGACCCGATGCTCCACGACATCTTCAGCAAGGAGGCGCAGACCCATCTCGCGGCGATCCGCCGGTACCTGCAGACCGAGCGGGGGCGCCTCGCCCCGCACGATCTCCCGGAGAGCATCTATCGTGCGGTTCATACCTTGTGCGGCAGCTCGAAGATGGCGGAGGCGCGCCACGGCATCCGCGTCACGGAGCCGTTGAACCAGTACCTGCGCAAGGCCTACGACAGCGGGCTCGGCCTGCCGGAGGCCGCGCTCGGCGTGCTCGAGGAGGCGGTGGCCGCGATCGAGAACGTCGTCGCGCACATCGACGAGTCGACGGTGTTCTTCGCCGAGCAACCGATGCTGCTCGAACGCATCGGCGCGCTGGACGCCGCGCTCGACGCCGAACTCGCGCGTGCCGCGGAGGATGCCGAGACCTCGCAGGTACTGCCGGCGGGGATCGCTGCGGCGGAGGTCCCCGCGCCGGCGCCCGCACCGGTGGCGCCGCCGCCATGCGACGAGTCCGCGACCCCGCCGGAAGCCTTCGACCGCGAGATCGCCGACATCTACAGCGAAGAAGCGACGGAGCTCCTCGAGAGCGCGCAGGCGTCGCTCGCGGCGTGGAGCGCCGACCGAAACGACAGGGCCCCGGTCGCCGAATTGCAGCGCCAGCTGCATACCCTGAAGGGCGGTGCGCGGATGGCCGGGATCGCGCCGATGGGAGATCTCAGCCATGAGCTCGAGACCCTGGTGATCCAGATCGCGAACGGCACCGTTCCCGCGACCGGATCCGCTCATGCGGTGCTGCAGACGAGCCTCGACGAACTCGCGCGGATGCGCGATCTCGTCAGCGCCGGCACCTGGCCCCGGGCGGCGGAGGCGCTGATCGGCCGCATTCGTGCGCTCGGCGCAGGCCTTCCCGAGCCGGTCGCGGCGACTGCCGCGGTGGCCGGGCCGGCGACGGTCGCGCCGATCACGGAGTCAGCTCCCGAAACCCGACTGCCGTCGCCGGAGGCGGTGACCGACGCGGTGTCGCCCGTGCCCGGCAGCGCGACGCCCGCCGCGGTCGAGCCGGTCATGCCGACGGGACCGGCGCTGCCGGATCTCGCGGCGTCGAGCCTCGAACTCTCGGTCGCCGCGATGCTGCCGGGTCGTGACAGCGCCCCGGTCGAACGCGCGGAGATGGCGCGCGTGGACGCGGACTTGCTCGACACGATGCTGAACAACGCCGGCGAGGTCAGCATCTTCCGTGCGCGGCTCGACCAGCAGGTCGGCTCGATCGACTTCAATCTCGCGGAGCTCGCGCGGACCGTGACGCGGTTGAAGGAACAATTGCGCGGCCTCGAGATCGAGACCGAGACCCAGGTTCTGCATCGGAATCCCGAGACCGACCCCCGCCGCGGGGGATTCGATCCGCTCGAGCTCGACCGTTACTCGGCACTGCAACAATACTCCCGCGCGCTCGCGGAGACCTCGAGCGACGTCGCGAGCATCCAGGGCTTGCTCGAGAGCCTCGTCCGCGAGGCGCAGAATCTCCTCGCGCAGCAGGCCCGGGTGATCACCGAGCTGCAGAACAGCCTGATGCGGACCCGGATGGTGCCCTTCCAACGGCACGTACAGCGGCTCACGCGACTCGTCCGACAGGCGGCGAACGACGCGGGGAGACGCGCCGAACTTACGGTCGACGGTGCCGCGGCGGAGCTCGACCGGCAGATGCTCGAGCGCATGGTGCCGCCGCTCGAGCACATGCTGCGAAACGCGGTCGTTCACGGAATCGAGAGCCCGGAGCGGCGAGCAGCGCTCGGCAAGCCTGAGGTCGGTCGGATCAGCGTGAGCCTCGAACGCGACGGGGCCGAGGTCGTGATCGTGGTCGCCGACGACGGCGCGGGCATCAACGTCGGCCTGATCCGTGACAAGGCGATCGCGCTCGGGCTCGCCGACCCGCAATCCCGCCTGACCGACGAGGAGGCGATGCAGCTGATCCTGGAGCCGGGCTTCAGCACCGCGGGGCGCGTGACCCAGGCGGCGGGCCGCGGCGTCGGCATGGACGTCGTCGCCACCGAGGTGAAGAAGCTCGGCGGCGGCCTGTTCATCGAGTCGACGCTCGACAAGGGCTCGCGATTCACGATCCGCCTGCCGTTCACGCTCGCGATCAGCCAGGCGCTGGTCGTGCGCGTCGGCGAGGAGACCTATGCGTTGCCGCTCGCGACGGTGGAAGGCGTCGTCCGTCTGCCGCGCAGCATCGTCGCGCGCCATCTCGGGCGCGACGGACCGCCGTTCGATTACGGCGGCCAGAAGTACCGGTTCCAGCATCTCGGTAATTTCGTCGGTCTCGGCGCGTCGCCGCTGCCGGAGGCCGACGTGTCGATGGCGGTCGTGCTGATCCGCGCCGGCGAGCACTCGACGGCGCTGGTGACGGACGAGCTGGTCGGCAGTCGTGAGATCGTCGTGAAATCGCTGGGACCGCAGATCTCCGCGATCCGGGGCATCGCCGGCGCGACCATCCTCGGCGACGGTCGGATCGTAATCATCCTCGACATGGGCGCGTTGGTGCGCTCGGAATGGCGGTCGCGACCGGCCGACACGGTGGCCGAGCCACGTGAGCGGCGCACCGTCGCGCTCGTGGTCGACGACTCGATCACGGTCCGCCGGGTGACGCAGCGGCTCCTCGAGCGCAATGGCATGCGGGTCGTCACCGCGAAGGACGGCGTCGAGGCGGTCTCGATCCTGCAGGACCTGAAGCCGGACGTGATCCTGCTGGACATCGAGATGCCGCGGATGGACGGCTACGAAGTGGCCGCGCACGTACGCAACGAGCCGCGGCTGCGCGACGTGCCGATCGTGATGGTGACCTCGCGGGTCAGCGAGAAGCATCGTGCGCGCGCGATCGAGCTCGGCGTCAACGACTATCTCGGCAAGCCTTATCAGGAAAGCCAGCTGCTCGATGCGATCGAGCCGCTGGTGAATCGCCGCAGCGCGGTCGGCCAGTGACGGCGGGAGCCGCGCATGTCCACCCTGCGTGACGAACTCTACAGCCTGCTGGTGCCGCTGGTCGGCGAGCGCTTGATCGTGCCGCGGGCCTGCGTCGCCGAGGTCATCGGCTTCCAGGCGCCCGCGCCGATGACCAACGCGCCGCCGTGGTACCTCGGGCTCGTGACCTGGAACGAAGTCCAGGTGCCGGTCGTTTCCTTCGAGGGCGCCTTGGGGCAGGCGATCCCGGTCGTGTCCGGGCGTACGCGGGTGGTGGTGTTCAACGCGATCGACGGGCAGCTGCAGTCGGGGTGTTTCGGGGTCCTGACACAGGGCTTCCCACAGCTCGTGCGGGTGAACGCCGACGTGATCCGCCCCGATCCGTCACGCGGATTTCCCGAGCGGGCGCCAGTGATATGCCAGGTCCGCATGGTCAACGAAACGCCGCTGATCCCCGACCTGCAACGGCTGGAACAGATGATCGCCGAGGAAACCTCGGTGCTCGGCTGATCGCGTGGACGAGCGGACGGCGGATCTGTTCGCGTTGCTGCGCGCGGTTCGCGCGCACCTCGTCGGACTGGGCGCGCCGGAACTCGAGCGCTTCCTCGACGCATGGCCCCGAAGGACGTCCGCGTCCGCGCCGCGAGGGCGTCGTCACGGACGCCCGTTGCGGGCCCTGCGCTTGCTGCCGCAGGCGCTGGCGCGCACCCGCCGGCTCGACCGACGTCTTGCGGCGGCGCTCGCGCGAGTGATGCCGGATCTGCGCTGGTGTCAGACCTACTCGAAGGCGCAGGTCGGCGCCCGCTTCCTCGCGAACTACGCATGGACCGAGTTCCTCGGTCCCGCCGCGCCGGTCCGATCCTCGCGCTTGTCGGGGGGATTGCTGCTGCTCGGTCCCGAGACCCACTACCCGGGTCATCGCCATCCGGCCGAGGAGATCTACCTGCCACTTGCCGGCACGGCTGAATGGCAACGGGGGCGCGAGCCGTGGACCGCGCGCCCGCCGGGCAGCGCGGTGTTGCACGAGAGCGGCGTGATTCACGCGATGCGCACCGCGCGAGAGCCACTGCTCGCGCTCTACCTATGGCGCGGCGAGGGACTCGATCACAGCGCGTGGCTCGTTCAGGAAGGAGCCGCGGCCGGCTGAGGTGGTTTGACCGCGGGGATGCGATTTCGCTAAGGTAAGGCCGGAACCGTCGGCATTTGATCGCACGGATTTGCCGGCCCGCTGCGCACGCAGCCCGGCCGAAGCCGCCACCCGGTGTCGCGACGCGTTCCCCGGCTCACCGCCCGAGGATCGATCATGACCGGACAACCCGCTCCCCTGGGTCCTGGGCCATTCGCCGGATTTTCGGCGATGCTCGCCGGGGTCGCACGCGATGGGATCGCGCGGCTGATCGGCCCGAACGCCGGCCGACCGGTGCTCGGCGCGCTGAGCGCGGCGGATCTCGGGGTCGCGGCGGCGTTCCTGCTCGCCGCTCTCGCCGCGACCGGGATCGTCTGGGCTGCGCTGCGCGACGGTCGCCGCGGCGAGGCGTCGGGCCTGGGCGGTCACGTCGTCACCGCGGTGCGTAAGCCGCTCATCCTCGCGATCTGGATTGCCGGGACCTATTGCGCGCTGATCGCGCTCGTGGCTCGCGTGCCGGGCGCAGCCGGACCGTCGCTGCGCGGGATCGCGGACCGGCTGCTCGCGTTGGGTTTGTTCGCGGCGCTCGTGTGGGGCGCGCAGCGCGGCACCCGCGTGCTCGATCGATGGCTCGGGCTCTGGGCCGCGAAGACCAAGAGTCGCGTCGACGACGTGATCGCGATGCTGGTCGGCCGCAGCCTGCGGATCGTCGTGCCGGTGCTCGGTGTGATCTTCGGATTGCCGATCCTCGGCCTGCCGGCGAGATTCTCTGGTCTCGTCGCGACGGGCACGAGCCTGCTGCTCATCGTGGCGGTCGCGTGGGCGTTTTTCGAGGCGATCGGTGTCGCGGAACGGACGCTGCTCGCGCGCTTCGATCTCGGTGCGACGGACAACCTGCGCGCGCGCAAGGTCTACACGCAGGTGCACGTGATCGGGCGGACGATCCGCGTCGCGGTCGGCGTGTTCGCGGCGGCCTCGGTGTTGATGCTGTTCTCGACGGTGCGGGAATTCGGCACGAGCCTGCTCGCCTCGGCCGGGATCGTCGGCATCGTCGCCGGTATCGCGGCGCAGAAGCCGCTCTCGAACCTGTTCGCCGGGATCCAGATCGCGCTGACGCAGCCGATGCGGCAGGACGACGTCGTGGTCGTCGAAGGCGAGTGGGGCCGGATCGAGGAGATCACGCTCTCCTACGTCGTGGTGCGGATCTGGGACGATCGACGGCTGGTCGTTCCGCTCGGCTACTTCATCGAGAAACCGTTCCAGAACTGGACGCGCAGTTCCTCGGCGCTGCTCGGCTCGGTGTACGTCTGGGTCGACTATTCGTTTCCGGTGGAGCGCGGCCGCGAGGCGCTGAAGGGGATCATCGAGGACAATCCGCTCTGGGACGGACGCTTCTGGGGCCTGCAAGTCACCGACGCGAACGAGCGCTCGATGCAGTTGCGCGTGCTCGCGACCGCCGCCGATTCGTCGAGGTCCTGGGATCTGCGCTGCCAGATCCGCGAGCAGTTCATCGACTTCATCCAGCGCGCGCATCCGCGCAGCCTGCCACTGATCCGCGCCGAGACGGCGCCGTCCGCCTGAGCGCCCTCAGCGCGGATCCCGGGCGGCGGGGCCAGCCGGCCCGGCATCGCGCAGGTCGCCGAAGCGCGTTTGCAGCCACACCAGCGCCGCGATCGCGGCGGTCTCGGTGCGCAGGACCCGCGGCCCGAGGCGCACGCCCCGAAAGCCGGCGATGCGCAGGCCGTCGAGCTCCCGCGGATCGAATCCTCCTTCCGGTCCGACCGCGAAGTCGATCGCGATCGGCGCCGTCGCATGCTCCCACGCGACGTCCGCAGCGTACGGCACGGCGTCCGGATCGAACACCAACCGCGTGCCCGCGGATCCGATCGCGCCGAGGTGCTCGTCGAGGCTTCGCGGTGCGTCGATCGTCGGCATCCGGTTGCGGCCGGACTGCTCGCAGGCGGCCACCGCGATCGCGCGCCAGTGCGCCGTCTTGGCGTCGGCCTGCCCCGCGGTGATCTTGACCACGCTGCGGCGGCTGACCAAGGGCACGATGCGGGTGACGCCGAGCTCGGTCGCCTTCTGCACGATCCAATCCATCCGATCGCCGCGCGGCAGGCATTGCATCAGCGTGAGCGCGACCGGCGATTCCCTGTCGACGGTGCGCGCGGCGCCGATCGCGACCGCGACGCGTGTGCCGCGGACGGTCTCGATCCGCGATTCGTATTCACGGCCATCGCCGTTGAAGAGCACGACCGGATCCCCGTCACGCGCGCGCAGCACGCGCGCGACGTGTGCGGCGGCCGTCGCGGGCAGCTGCAGCAGGTCGCCCGACGCGAGCGGCCCGTCGACGTACAGACGGGTCAGTCGCACGTTGCGAGTTCGATGCCCTCGGCGGCGACGCTCGTGATCAAGTCGATGCCGGCCTCGTCGATCACGTAGGGTGGCAGGAAATAGATCACGTTGCCGAGCGGGCGCAAGAGCACGCCGCGGGAAAGCGCGTGCCGATAGACGCGCAGCCCCCGCCGTTCCTGCCATGGATAGGGTTCGCGGGTCGCTTTGGACTTCACCATCTCGATCGCGACGATCATCCCGCATTGCCGGACCTCGGCGACGTGCGGATGCGCCTCGAGCTCCCGCGCGCGCCGTCCGAGCCGGGCGGCCTTCGTCCGATTCGATCCCAACACGTCCGTCTCGGCGAACAGGTCGAGCGTCGCGAGCGCCGCGCTGCACGCAAGCGGATTGCCGGTGTAGCTGTGGGAATGCAGGAATGCGCGCTGCGACGTGTATTCGTCGTAGAACGCGTCGTAGACCTCCTCGTGGGTCATCACGACGGACATCGGCAGGAAGCCGCCGGTGAGCCCTTTCGACAGGCACAGGAAATCCGGCGTGATTCCCGCCTGCTCGCAAG
This sequence comes from Pseudomonadota bacterium, assembly GCA_021808035.1. Classification (GTDB taxonomy): domain Bacteria; phylum Pseudomonadota; class Gammaproteobacteria; order Steroidobacterales; family Steroidobacteraceae; genus Bog-1198. Next base: position 16,164 of record JAKBCG010000002.1, on the reverse strand, counting down.
CGAACATCGTGCCGGTGCGTCCGAATCCGACCGCGATCTCGTCCGCGATCAGGTGGACGCGGAAGCGATCGCAGGCCTCGCGCAGTCGCGAAAGATAGGCCGGGTGATACATCCGCATCCCGCCGGCGCATTGCACCAGCGGTTCGACGATCACCGCGGCGACCTCGTCGGCGTGCCGCTCGAGGATCCGTTCCATCGACTCGAAACGACGCAGCGAATGGCTCTCCCAGGATTCCCCGGGATCCCTTGCATGGCAGTCCGGCGACGGCGCCATGATCACGTCCATCAACATCGGCCGATAGAGCGATTTGTACAGGTCGACGTCGCCGACCGCGAGCGCGCCGAGCGTCTCGCCGTGATAGCCGTTCTCGAGCGCGACGAACCGGGTCTTGCGCGTGTTGCCGCGGTTGTGCCAATAGTGAAAGCTCATCTTGAGCGCGACCTCGACCGCGGCCGACCCGTTGTCCGCGAAGAAGCAGCGCCCGAGCCCCGGCGGTGCGAGCGCCACCAGGCGTTCGGCGACGCGGATCGCGGGCTCGTGGGTCATCCCCGCGAAGATCACGTGTTCCAGCGTCTGCGCCTGCCGCGCGACGGCCGCGGCGATGCGCGGGTTCGCATGTCCGAACAGGTTCACCCACCAGGAACTCACCGCGTCGAGATAGCGGTTGCCGTCGAAATCCTCGAGCCACACCCCTTCGCCGCGCCGGATCGCGATCGGCGGCAACGATTCGTGATCCTTCATCTGGGTGCACGGATGCCACAGGACACGCAGGTCGCGGGCAACCAGTCCGGGGTCGGTCGCGCCGGGCGCGGGCGGATCGGGACGGCGCGGGTTCATGATGCGAGGGATTTTCGCATATGCTGGTCCCGAAGGAGACGGGATGGAACGCACGCCGCCGCGATTGCCCGCGTATGAGGTCGATGCACGCGCCGGGCTGCTGCTCGGCGCGCGCGGACTGTGGTCGCCCAATTGCGATGCGCGTCCGGCCGGCGCGGCCCTCGATCTGATCGTCGTGCACGGCATCAGCCTGCCGCCCGGCGCGTTCGGCGGGCCGTGGATCGACCGGCTGTTCACGAACACGCTACCCCGCGAAGAGCACCCGTACTTCGCCGAGATCTGCGGCCTGCGGGTCTCCGCGCACCTGCTGATCCGCCGCGGCGGCGAGGCGGTCCAGTACGTGCGGTTCACCGAGCGGGCGTGGCACGCGGGGCGCTCCTGCTACCGCGGGCGCGAGGCATGCAACGACTTCTCGATCGGGATCGAGCTCGAAGGGGCCGATCGTATCCCGTACGAAGACGCCCAGTACCGCGTGCTCGCGCAGGTCATCGCGGCCCTGTGCGCCGCCTATCCGAGCCTGTCGCCGGAGCGGATCGTCGGTCACAGCGAGATCGCGCCCGGGCGCAAGACGGATCCCGGACCAGCGTTCGACTGGCCACGCGCGCGGCGGCTGATCGGGCTCGCGTGGAACCTCCGCGCCGATCAGTCGCGCGGCTGATCTTTCGACGCGCCGGCCGTCGTGCCGCGCCACAGCGATTCGCCACCTTTCTCGGCCCGCGCGGCGACGCGCGCGAGCACGAACAGCAAATCGGACAATCGATTCAGGTAGATCAACGCCTCGGCGGCCACGGACTCGGCGGCGGCGAGCGACCAGGCGCGCCGCTCGGCGCGCCGGCAGACCGTGCGGGCGAGATGGCAGGCGGATGCCGCCGGACCGCCCCCGGGCAGGATGAACTCCTTCAGCGGCGGCAGGGTCGCGTTGAACGCGTCGAGATCGCGCTCCAGGCGCTCGATCTGGGCCGGACCGATCACCCGGTGACCGGGGATGCAGAGCTCGGCGCCGAGATCGAACAGATCGTGCTGCACGCGCGTCAGGCACTCGCGGAGCGGGTCCGGCAACCCGGCGACCGCGAGCACCGCGCCGATCGCGCTGTTCGCCTCGTCGACGGTTCCGAACGCTTCGACGCGCGGATGGTCCTTGGGAACGCGGGTGCCGTCGCCCAAGGCCGTCGTGCCGTCGTCGCCCGTGCGCGTATAGATCTTGCTCAATCGGTGTCCCATCGGGTGGCCTGCGGGTTGCGGTCGGGGCTCGGACGGTAGGCGGCGGGCGCCATTTCTGTCAAGGTGAGCGCCGGCGGGTCGACCGGTCGTCGGTGCGGTTCTCGCCGGGGAGTGCACCGTGGGATGAAGCCTTCGCCCGAATTGCAGGCCGCGCTCGACGCCGCGGCCGCCGCCGCCGAGATCGCGCGCGCGCTGTACCGGCGCAACCTCGACGTCCGCCTGAAGGAGGACAAATCGCCCGTCACCGAGGCCGACTGGCGATGTGAGGTCGCGATCCGCGAGATCCTCGCGGCACGGTTTCCGGGCCACGGATTCCTCGGCGAGGAGACGGGCGGCAGCGAGACCGGTGCCGAAAGTCTGTGGCTCGTCGACCCCATCGACGGCACCAAGGCGTTCATCCGCGAATATCCGATGTTTTCCACGCAGATCGCGCTGATGCGCGCCGGCCAGATCGTGCTCGGGGTCTCCAGCGCGCCGGTCTACGGAGAGCTTGCGTGCGCCGAGCGGGGCTGGGGCGCGTACCTGAACGGCGAACGGCTCTCGGTGAGCGACGTCGCGGTGATCGACGACGCGGCGCTCTCCGCGGGGAATCTACGCACGCTCGCGCGCGGCGATCGCTGGTCCGCGTACGGCGGCCTGGTCGCGCGGGTCGCGCGGATCCGCGGCTACGGGGATTTCCTCCACTATCACCTGCTCGCCGCCGGCAAGATCGACGCGGTCATCGAGAGCGACGTGAACGTGCTCGACATCGCGGCCGCGGCCGCGATCGTCGCCGAAGCCGGCGGCCGGTTCACCGATCTCGAGGGCCGGCCGATCACGCTGGCATCGACCACCGTGCTCGCGACCAACGGACGATTGCACGACGCGGTGTTGCGGGCCCTGCGCGCCGAACCGTGAGTGGCGGACTCAGGGCTGCAGGCGGGTCGCCCGCCAGTCGCCCGCCGCGGATCGCGTCCAGCGGGCGCGATCGTGGATCCGGAAATCGCCTTCGACCCAGAGTTCCACGGCCTCGATCCGCAAGCGATATCCCCCCCAATGCTCCGGCCGGGGCACGTCGGCGGTGATCGACTCCGGTTCGGGCGCGCCCGGGCCGGCGTACGGGATCCCGAAGCGTCGCGCGGTCGACGCCACCTCGGCGATCAGCGCCGCGCGCGACGCCACCGGCTCGCTCTGGCGGCTCGCCCAGGCACCGAGGCGGCTCTGCCAGGGGCGCGATCGGAAGTAACGGTCGTTGTCGGCGGCCGGCAAGCGCTCGACGCGGCCTTCCGCGCGCACCTGCCGATGGCGATGGTCCCAGTGGAACACGATCGCGGCATACGGATTCGCATCGAGTTCGCGGCCTTTTCGCGACCGGTAGTTCGTGTAGAAAGACAGGGTCCCCGCGCCGGGGTCGATGTCCTTGCACAGCACGACGCGCGCCGACGGCCGTCCTTCGGCATCGGCGGTCGCGAGCACCATCGCGTTCGGGTTGGGGACCGCGGCATCGCGCTCGGCGTCGCGCAGCCAGTCCGCGACGACCGCGAGCGGGTTACCGGGCAAGGGATCGGGTAGAGTTTCCATGGCGGGATGGTATAGGGTCCGGGGCCCGTGCGTCACGCGCGCGGGCACCTTGTGGTCGCCGCAGGCGATCGCTAAAAGGAATGAAAACGGCGCCGCGGCCAGCGCGGCGCTTCAACGAGGAAGCGACCGGGATGACACTGGACGAATTGCGCGAGGCGCTCAGCGGGATCGACGCCGAGCTCGTGGCGTTGGTGGCGCGCCGTCAGGCGCTCAGCGAGCAGGTGGCGGCCGTCAAACGGGCGTCAGGGCGGCCGACCCGGGACTTCGGGCGCGAGCGCGAGGTGATCTTGCGGGGACGCGAAGCGGCGGAGCGGGCGCGGGTGTCGCCGGATCTCGTCGAGTCCCTCCTGCGGCTGTTGATCGAGTCCTCGCTCACGACGCAGGAGCGCGCCCGGGTCGCGGCGCAGGCCCAGGGTAGCGGCAAGCGCGCGCTCGTGATCGGCGGCCGGGGCAAGATGGGCGGCTGGTTCGCGGATTTTCTCGCGTCGCAGGGATTTCGCGTCGCGATCGCCGACCCTGCCGGCGCCGACCCGCCGTTCGACTTCGTCCCCGACTGGCGTGCCGATCCGCTGGAGCAGGACCTGATCGTGCTCGCGACGCCGCTCGGCGTGACCGCGGGGCTCCTGCGCGAACTCGCCGAGCGCGCGCCGCGCGGCGTGATCTTCGATCTCGGCAGTCTGAAGACGCCATTGCGTGCGGGCCTCGACGCGTTGATCCGCGCGGGTTGCCGTGCGACGTCGATCCATCCGATGTTCGGTCCCGACACCGGGCTCCTGTCGGGCCGGCACGTGATCTTCATCGATCTGGGCAACGAGGACGCGTTGCGCGAAGCGCAGGCGCTGTTCGCGCCGACGATGGCCGAGCGGGTGGTGATGAGCCTCGACGAGCACGATCGCCTGATCGCGTACGTGCTGGGATTGTCGCACGCGCTGAACATCGCCTTCTTCACGGCGCTTGCGGAGAGCGGCGAGGCGGCGCCGCGGCTCGCGCGGCTGTCGAGCACGACGTTCGACGCGCAGCTCGACGTCGCCAGCCGGGTGGCGGTCGAGAGTCCCGATCTGTATTTCGAAATCCAGAGCTTGAACGATTACGGCGGCGAATCGCTCCTCGCGCTTCGCAAGGCGGTCGAGAAGCTGATCGCCGCGGTTGCGGGCGGCGACTCGGCCGGTTTCGCCGCGCTGATGGACCGTGGACGGGCGTATTTCGACGTGCGTGCCGCGTCTCGTGCCGGTTGAGACCGTGCCCGAGGAAGCCCCGTCGCCGGAAGTCGAGGAGCTGCGCCGCCGGCTCGCCGAATTGACGGCCGAGGCCGTCCAGAACGCGGCGATCCTGAAGCGCACCCAGGAGCGGGAGTTGAACCTCCTACGGGCCGACACGTTGCCGCTGCTGCTCCACGAGAGCGTGGACGGGTTGCGCGCGTCCTTCGGCCTGGAAGCGGTGAGTCTGGTGCTGCTCGATCCGCAGCATGAGATCCGCCATCTCCTGGTCGCCGGTGGCGATCGTCCCGAGGAATTCCGACAGGTGTCGTTCGTCGACTCGCTCGTCGGTCTCGCGCCGCAGCTGACGGGCTCGCTGACGCCCTGGCTCGGGCCGTTCGTCGCGGCCGACCACCGTCTGTTGTTTCCGGTCGCGGGTGAGCTGCGCAGCATTGCGCTGGTCGCCCTGCCGCGCAAAGACCGGGCAATCGGCGCGCTGTGCTTCGGGAGTCGAGATCCGGCCCGATTCACGCGACACCACGCCACGGATTTTCTCGGGCACCTGGGTGCGATCGCCGGCCTGTGCATCGAGAATGCGATCAATCGGGCGCGGCTGCTGCGGGCCGGGATCACCGATTTCCTGACCGGCTGGCACAACCGTCGCTATCTACAACAGCGGATCAAGGAAGAACTCGGGCGCGCGCAGCGGCGCAGCGGTTCGGTCGCTTGCTTGATGATCGACATCGATCGCTTCAAGGGCATCAACGACGCGTACGGCCACCTGGTCGGCGATCAGGCGCTGCGGGAGATCGCCCAGCGGATCGAGGGCCAGATCCGCAGCATGGACACGGCGGCGCGCTTCGGCGGGGACGAGCTCGCCGTGTTGCTGCCGGATGCATCGGTCGCAGAGGCGGTCGCAATGGCAGAGCGAATTCGCAGCACGATCGCCGCAGAAGCCATCACGTTATCGCCAGTTACCAGCAGGGTCGTGACGGTATCGATCGGCGCGGCGGCGCTGGCGCCCGGCCGATATGACAGCGACTTGACCGCACTCGCAAGCCGCTTGCTCGCCGATGCCGATGCCGCGCTCTATCGGGCGAAGGCGCTCGGCCGAAACCGGGTTCAGGCGAGTGCGGGCTGAGCACGCCGGCACCGCCGGCGCGTCGGCGCCGTGCCGTCCGCGGGAGCGCGCCAAATGGGCGCTCGATGTGGAACAATGCGCGATCATGTCGATACAAGCGAAGGTCGACACCATCGACAAAGACGGATTTCGTACGAACGTCGGCATCGTGCTCACGCGCGAATCCGGGGCGGTGTTCCTCGGTGGCCGCATCGGCGGCCGCGGCTGGCAGTTCCCGCAGGGCGGCGTCAACCGCGGCGAGCGCGTCGAGGACGCGCTGTTCCGGGAACTGAACGAAGAGATCGGTCTCGAGCCGAGCGACGTGCAGGTCCTCGGTTCCACCCGGGGCTGGCTGCGTTACCGCCTGCCCCGACAGTACGTCCGCGATCGCTGCATCGGCCAGAAGCAGCGCTGGTATCTGCTGCGACTGGTCAGCGACGAGTCGCGGCTGCGATTCGATACGACCCCGCAGCCGGAATTCGATCGCTGGCGCTGGGCGGAGTATTGGACGCCGGTGCGCGAGGTGGTGTACTTCAAACGCCGCGTCTACGTCCGCGCACTGCACGAGCTCGGCGCGTTGCTGTTCCCGGGCGGCCTCCCACCGTATCCACAGTGGTGGCCGGAGATCGACTCGGTTTCCTGAGCCCCGCGCCGAGTCAGAACGGCTTCACGATCACCAGCACGACGATCGCGATCAGGAGCAGTGACGGGATCTCGTTGAACACCCGGTACCAGCGGGCGGAGTGGCGATTGCGCCCCTGCGCGAACGCGCGCATCAGGCGGTAACACTGCACATGGTACGCGATCAGCAAGGCGACGCAGCCGAGCTTCGCGTGCAGCCAACCGGCGTGGAGCCAGTACGTTCGCAGCGCCGCCGGCTCGCTCGCGAGCAGCGCAATGCCGAGGACGACCGTGGCCGTCCCGCCGATCGTCATCAACTTGAAGAGCCTGCGCTCCATCGTCTCGAAGCGCGCGAGTCCCGGCGGATCGGTCGTCTCGGTGTGATAGACGAACAGGCGCGGCAGGTAGAACAAGCCGGCGAACCAGGTGACCATCGCAATCACATGAAACGCTTTCAACCACAACATCATCGGCTCCTCGAAGTTGGCGCGGCCGCTGCCTCTCGCGCCACCGCGGCTGCGCGCGCCGGGGACCTCGTCGATCGGCGATCGGCCCGACGCCGTGGGGGCCATGGTCTCACAGAACCGCGGCGGGATCGTGTAATGTCGTGACTCCTCAGGCCCTCGCGGGCCGCTGCAATCGGGGCCGATGGCGGATCCTACGCGCAAGCCGGTCGTTCGCACCCAGGCGCCGAGACGCCGCGCGCTCCTGCTCGGGGCGGCGATCGGCATCGGCGCGCTCGGCGTGTACGGCGTGTTCGAACTGGGCCGCGCAGTCGCCGGCTACGACGTGGTCGAGGCGCAGCGCGACGCCTGGGCCGCGGGCCGGCGGATTCGCGCGCTCGAACGGGAGAATGCGAAGCAGCGTGCCGAGATCGCCGCCGCCGACATCGCCCGCCGGGTCGATCGTGAGAGCGATGCGCAGCTCGAGCGGAACATCGCGGAACTCCAGGGCCAGATCGCTCGGCTCAACCAGAGCCTCGCGTTCTATCGCGGGCTCGTGCAGCCCGACTCGAACGTCAAGGCCAAGGTGCAGCAGATGCAGATCGTTCCGCTGCCGGCGGCGGGACGGTTTCGCCTGAAGTTCACGCTGATGCAGGTCGGTCCGCCGGCCCGCACCGTCGCCGGACGCATCGCGCTCACGTTCCTCGGCCGCCGTGCCGGACGCGATGTCCGTCTGTCGCTCGCACAGGTGTCGCGTGGGCGCGGGGCGAGCTTGCGATACTCGTTCCGTGACTTCCAGAGCTTCGAGGAGATGCTGCGTCTGCCGCCCCACTTCGTGCCCGCGCGCATCGACGTCGTGTTGCGCGACGGCGCGGGCCGGGAGTACCGTCAGGCGTTCCTGTGGCGGACGCAGGGAATGTCCTCGGAAACGGACGGCGCACCCCGCGGGGGGCCACCGGAACGGTGAGCGCCGCGATTTTGCCCCGACGGGTCGCGACGAGTAGAATCGGCGTCATGCAAGAGCTCAATGCGATTTCGGACGCGCCGCCGGCACCGCCGGCGATCTTGGTGTTCACGGATGCCGCGGCCGGCAAGGTCGGGGAGCTGATCCGCGAGGAGGCGAACCCGAACCTGAAGCTGCGGGTGTTCGTCTCCGGCGGTGGTTGTTCGGGCTTTCAATACGGATTCACGTTCGACGAGAACGTCGAGGAAGGCGATTTCCGGATCGACAACGGCGGCGTCACGCTGCTCGTGGATCCGACGAGCGCGCAGTATCTGATGGGTGCCGAGATCGATTACAAGGAAGATCTCGAGGGCGCGCAGTTCGTGATCCGTAATCCGAACGCGAAGACCACCTGCGGCTGCGGTTCGTCGTTCTCGGCGTAAGCTCGAGCCGCCTTCGCGATGACCAGCGGGCGTGCCGTTCCGGACGTGCTCGCGGCCGTCGACCTTGGGTCGAACAGCTTCCACATGGTGGTCGCGCGGCATTCGCACGGCCAGTTGTCGATCCTCGACCGACTACGCGAGACCGTGCGGCTCGCGGCCGGTCTCGACGACGGGGGCCGGCTCGACGAGTCGGCCGTGGACCGCGCGCTGCGATGCCTTGGGCGGTTCGGCGAACGCCTGCGCGCGATGCACGCGGACAGCGTTCGCGTCGTCGGTACCAATGCGCTGCGTCGGGCGCGGCGTAAACGCTGGTTCCTCGAGCGCGCGCGCGCCGCCCTCGGTCACCCGATCGAGATCATTTCCGGGCTGGAGGAGGCGCGCCTGATCTATTCCGGCGTCGCGCACACCAGCCCGTTGACTCCCGACCGGCGCCTGGTCATCGACATCGGCGGCGGCTCGACGGAATTGGTGATCGGCCAGGGCTTCGACCCGATCCTGCTCGAGAGCCTGTCGGTCGGCTGCGTCGGACTCGCGCGCATCTTCGACGATGGCCGGGTCACGCCGAAGCGGCTCGAACGCGCCCGCACCACCGTGCGCCTGGAGCTGGAGCCGATCCTGGAGCGCTATCGCAAGCAGGGTTGGCTCGAGGCGTTCGGAAGCTCGGGCACGGTCCGCGTGATCGGCGAGGTCTTGCGACGGTTGGGTCCCGAGGATTCGTGGATCACCGCGGCCAGCCTCCACAAGATCGAGGAGCGGATGCTCGCTGCCGGCAACGTCGCCCGTCTCGAGTCCCTCGGCGTCGACGCGGAGCGCGCACCGGTGTTCCCGAGCGGCTTCGCGATCCTGCTCGAACTGGTCGAGAGCCTGGCGATCGAGCGCCTGCGGATCGCCGAAGGGGCGATGCGCGAGGGATTGCTGTACGACCTGATGGGCCGCTTCACCGACGAGGATGCGCGCGTGCGCAGCGTGCGCGCGATGGAGGCGCGCTACCACGTGGACGCGCGGCAGGCCGATCGGGTCGAAGCGACCGCGGTCGCGCTGCTCGCGCAGGTCGAGTCGGAATGGGGTCTCGAAGACCCGTTCGCCGAGCTCGCGCTGCGTTGGGCCGCCCGCCTGCACGAGACCGGTCTCGACATCGCCCATTCGAAGTACCAGCGCCACAGCGCCTACCTGCTGGAACATGCGGACATGCCGGGGTTCCCGCGCGAGGAGCAGTTACTGCTCGCGGCCCTGGTCGGCGGCCATCGCCGGCAATTCTCGCTGGAGTCGCTCGAGGATCTGGTGCCGCCATGGGACCGGCTCGGCGAGTACCTGATCGTTCTGCTGCGTCTCGCGGTGCTGCTGCACCGTGGGCGCAGCGCGGCGCCGCTGCCCGACGTGCGCCTGCGCGTCAAAGGCCGTCAGCTCGCGTTGGAGCTGCCGGCGCGTTGGATGAAAGAGCATCCGTTGACGATCGAGGACCTGGTCGAGGAGCGGCAATACCTCAAGGCCGCGGGGTTCCGGCTCACCCTCGGTTGATCGCCCCGTCTCAGGCGTCGCCGCCGCCGGTTCGTCCGGCGTAGCGCTGCAGCAGCCGCGTCTGCGCGCAGCCGCCGACGCCGCCCGACGGGCGTACGTACGATCCGTCCGCGCCGAGGGTCCAGCCCTCGGTGTCGTCGTGCAGGTACAGTTCGAGCTCCTCGATCACGCGGCGCCGGAACGCGGGATCCTCGACCGGAAAGGCGACCTCGATGCGCCGGTAGAGATTGCGGTCCATCCAGTCCGCGCTGCCGCAGAACACCTCGGGCTCGCCGCCGTTCTCGAAGTAATACACGCGGGAGTGCTCCAGGAAGCGCCCGACGATCGAGCGGACCGAGATGCGGTCGGACACTCCGGTGACGCCCGGCCGCAGGCAGCACACGCCGCGGACGATCAAGTCGACCTCGACGTCTGCCTGCGAGGCCCGATACAGCGCCCGGATCATCTTCGGCTCCGTCAGCGCGTTGAGTTTGGCGATCACCCGGGCGCGGCGACCGGCGCGCGCGTTGGCGATCTCGCGCTCGATCTTCTCGAGCAGCACGCTTTGCAGGGTGAACGGCGCGTGCAGGAGCTTGCGCAAGTTCGGCTTGCGGGTCAGGCCGGTCAACTGCAGGAAGATCTGGTGGATGTCCTCGCCGATCGCCTCGTCGGCGGTCAGCAGCCCGTAATCCGTGTACGCGCGCGCCGTGCGGGCATGGTAGTTGCCGGTGCCGAGGTGACAGTAACGCCGCAGGCCCCGCTCTTCGCGCCGCACGACCAGCACGAGCTTGGCGTGCGTCTTGTAGCCGACCACGCCATACATCACGTGCGCGCCCGCTTCCTGCAGCTTGGTCGCGATGTCGATATTCGCCTCTTCGTCGAACCGCGCCTGCAGCTCGATGATCACGGTCACGTCCTTGCCCGCGAGCGCCGCGTCGCACAGCGCCTGCACGATGCTCGAGTCGCTCCCGGCGCGGTACAGGGTCTGCTTGATCGCGAGCACGCCCGGATCGGCGGCCGCGTGTCGGATGAAATCCACGATCGGCGCGAACGACTCGAACGGGTGGTGCAGCAGCACGTCGCCGTCGCGCAACGCGACGAACGGGTCGGCCGTGACCCGAAGGCGCTCAGGCACGCTCGGCGTGAACGCCGGGTACTTGAGATCCGGGCGCCCGACGAGATCGTAGACCGCCATCAATCGATTGAGGTTGACCGGGCCGGGTACGCGATACAGGTCCGCCTCGGTCAGCGCGAATTGATCGAGCAGCACCTCGAGGATCCCGCGCGGGCAATCGTGCGCGGCCTCGAGCCGGACCGCGTCGCCGTACCGACGCGAGGCCAATTCCCCCTCGACCGCGGCCAGCAGGTCGTCGGCCTCCTCGGGCTCGACGTACAGGTCGCTGTTGCGGGTCACGCGAAACTGGTAGCAGCCGCGCACCTGCATTCCCTCGAACAGCTGCGAGACGAACGCCTCGACGATGGTCCCGAGGAACACGAAGCGGCCGCCGCCGATGAAATCCGGCAGACGGATGATCCGGGGCAGTGAGCGCGGCGCCTGCACGACCGCGAGCCCGCTGTCGCGACCGAAGTCGTCCTTGCCCTCGACGATCACCGCGAAGTTGAGGCTTTTGTTCAGGATCTTCGGGAACGGCCGCGCCGGGTCGAGCGCGAGCGGACTCAGCACCGGCTCGACCTCGCGGGCGAAATACTCCTCGAGCCACCGGCCCTGCTCGTGCGTCCAGTGGTCGCGCGTGATGAACTCGATTTCCTCGCGGGCGAGCGCCGGCGCCAGCGTCTCGTTGAGCAACGCGTACTGCTCCGCCACCATGCGACGGGATCGAGCGCCGATCGCCCGCAATTGCTCGACGACGTCGATCCCGTCCGGTCCGCCGCGGGTGGCGCCGGCTTCCGCGAGCTCTTTCAGGCCCGCGACCCGGATCTCGAAGAACTCATCGAGGTTCGAGCAGGAGATGCACAGGAATTTCACCCGCTCGAGCAACGGCACCGCGGGGTCCTTGGCCTGCTCGAGCACCCGCTGGTTGAATTCGAGGAACGACAGCTCGCGGTTGAAATAGAGCGTCGGCGCGCCGAGGTCGACGTCGTTCATGCGCCCGCCCGCGGTGCACCCGGATAGATGCCCCCGAGCACCCGCGCACCGCGCGCGCCGGTGACGCTCGCGGCGCTCGACGGCAGTCCCGCGAGCGTGCGGCGCGCAAAGAACGCGAATGCCGTGGCTTCGACGAAATCGGGGTCCAGTCCGAGCGCCGCGGTGGTCTCGACCGGCGAGGGCGCCGCGCGCCGGCGCAGCGAGTCGAGCAGCCCCGGGTTGTGCGCACCGCCCCCGCAGACGTACAGCGCCGCGTCGGGCGCCGTGCCCGCGACGGCGCGTGCGATCGTCTCCGCGGTGTACTCCCGCAGGGTCGCCTGCACGTCGGCCGGAGCGACGTCGTGACCGCTCGCGCGATGGGCGTCGAGGCGGGCATCGAGCCATGCGAGATTGAACAGCTCCCGCCCCGTGCTCTTCGGCGCCGGCAGCGCGAGGTAGGGTTCCGAGAGCAGCCGCGCGAGCAGACGGGCGTCACAGTGACCGCTCGCCGCGTAACGGCCGTCCCGGTCGAACGGCTCGCCCCGTTGTCGCCGCGTCCAGGCATCCATCAACCGGTTTCCCGGTCCCGTATCGAAGCCCCGCAGCGGCGCATCGCGACGCAGAACGGTCAGGTTCGCGATGCCGCCCACGTTCACGATCACGCGGTCCTCGGTGTCGCTGCGGAACACTCCGTCGTGGAACAGCGGCACCAGCGGCGCCCCCTGACCGCCGGCGGCGACGTCGCGACGGCGGAAGTCGGCGACGACGGTGATGCCGGTCAGTTCGGCGATCACGTTCGGATCGCCGATCTGCCAGCTGAACGGGGACGGGGGCGCGATGCGGTGTCGCAGCGTCTGGCCGTGGCTGCCGATCGCCTCGATCTTCCCGGGCGCGATTCCCGCCCGGTCGAGCAAGGCGTTCGTCGCGTGCGCGAACGCGTGACCAATGTCGACGTCGAGCCGCCCGATCGCGTCCAGAGCGACCGCGTCGCCGTCGTCGAGCACGGCGGCGAGCCGCTGGGCGAGCTCGCTTGGATATTCGCTCGCGCCGGCCGCGAGGACACGCAGCGGCGATGCGGCGAAATCGACGACGACCGCGTCGATCGCATCCATGCTGGTTCCGGAAATCAGCCCGACGTACCAACCCATCGCGGGTCCGTCGCGGCCGTCAGTTCGGTGCGATTCGAACCGCCGGCAAGGCCGTCCGGGGTGCGATGTTCGAAGCGGTTGCGGTGCGTGCGCCGCCACCGATCAGCGGCGACTGCAAATCCGCGAGCCACGGTGTCGTCTGCATCCGGAATGCGACCAACGCGCTGCCCCGCAGCGGCGGCGCGCCCGGCAGGTGAACCGTCTGCGGGTTCTCGTGGACGTCGCCGATCCGATATTCGTAGTGCAGGTGAGGACCGGTCGCGAGACCACTCATCCCGACGTAGCCGATCACCTGTCCTTGTCGGACCGCCTCGCCGCGGTGCAGCCGGCGGGCGAAGCGTTCGAGATGCGCGTAGAGCGTCGTGATGTGGTCGGCGTGCGCGAGGATCACCGTGTTGCCGTAGCCGTCCTCGCGACCGACGAACTGCACGTGACCGTCACCGGCCGCGTGCACCGGAGTTCCGAGCGGGGCGGCGTAATCGGTGCCGAGATGCGGCCGGATCACGTGCAGGATCGGGTTCATCCGATGCAGATTGAACGCCGAACTCACGCGGGTGAACGCGAGCGGCGCGCGCAGGAACGCCTTGTGCATCGGCTGACCGGAAGGGGTGTAATAACCCCCGACGCCGTCCGGACCGACGAAACGCACCGCCTCGTAGGTTCGGTCCGCGTTCACGAACTTCGCGGCGAGGATCTTGCCGTCGCGCAGGTATTTGCCGTTCTCGAACAACTGCTGGTAGACGATCGTGAACCGGTCGCCGCGGCGCAGATCGAGCATGAAATCCACGTCCCACGAGAAGATGTGCGCGAGCCGCAAGGCGATCGCATCGGACACGTGGGCCGCCTGGGCGGCTTGGAACAGCGAGGACGTGATCACCGCGCGCGCGGTGCGTATGCGCGTCTGGATCGGGTCGGTGACCACCTGCGCGGTGTATCCATCGGCACGGCGCACGACCTTCAGCGTCTCGGTCGGGCTGAGCTTGCGCGTCAACTCGTTCACTTCGCCGGCCGAGTGCCGCAGTTCGATCGATTCGCCCGGCTTCAGGAGATCGAGGCTCTGCCGGATGCCCGGGAGATCGCGGATCTCGGCGAGATCCGACTTGTCGAGGGCGAAACGACGGAAGATCGAGTCCAGCGTGTCGTTGCGACCGACCACCACGTCGATCGTCGACCCGAGGCCTGCTTGCTGCACTGCGGCCGGCATGCCGGCGGGCTGCGGCGTCGGCGACTTCGCGCCCGGATAGATCAGCGGCGCCGGTGCCGCGGCCACGGTCGAAACCGGATCGCGCGCGGCATGCCAGAGCAACAGGATCGCGCTCGCAATCGCGGCGAACGGCGCGATCCGGGCGGTGAAACGGTGGAATTGCCGCGACAACACGCGGACTGTCGAGTCGTCCCGACGCACGGGTTCCACTCCCTCGAGGTTGAATGAGCCGGTAAGGCTAACGGCGACCACCGGCGCGGTCAATGCCGTCCGCGATCGGCGACGCCGGCACGATCCACGCCGCGAGCGATCGGTGGCGCTGGCATGCGGCGTCACCGGCCGGTTAAAGTGCGGCGGCGCCCGTCCGGGCGCGGTCGGGTCCGTCGCGAGCCGATCGGATCCAGCGAGGACGAGACCCGTCGTGATGACCATCGAAGAACAGTTGAGCGAGTTGGCGCGTGGCGCCGTCGACCTGATCCATGGTGAGGATCTGCGCAAGAAGATCGAGCGGGGCGTTCCGCTGCGGGTGAAGGCCGGGTTCGATCCCACCGCGCCGGACCTGCATCTCGGTCACACGGTATTGATCAACAAACTCCGCCAATTCCAGCAGTTCGGGCACGAGGTCATCTTCCTGATCGGGGATTTCACCGGGCTGATCGGCGATCCGACCGGCAAGAGCGCGACCCGGCCCCGGCTCACCCCCGAGGCGATCGCGGTCAACGCGCGCACCTACCAGGAGCAGATCTTCAAGATCCTCGATCCGCAACGCACCCGGATCGAGTTCAACTCGCGCTGGATGGGCGCGATGAACGCCGCCGGCCTGATCGAACTCGCCGCGAAGCACACGGTCGCGCGCATGCTCGAACGCGACGATTTCCACAAGCGCTACAAATCCGGGCAACCGATCGCGATCCACGAATTCCTGTACCCGCTGGTGCAGGGCTACGACTCGGTCGCGCTGAGCGCGGACGTCGAGCTCGGCGGCACCGATCAGAAGTTCAATCTGCTGGTCGGGCGGCAGCTGCAGGAGGCCTACGGCCAGGAGCCGCAGATCGTGATCACGATGCCGCTGCTCGAGGGGCTCGACGGTGTCCAGAAGATGTCGAAATCGCTCGGCAACACCATCGCGATCCACGATCCACCCATCGAGATGTTCGGCAAGCTGATGTCGGTCTCCGACGCGTTGATGTGGCGCTACTTCGAGCTCTTGAGCTTCCGTCCGCTGCGCGAGATCGACGCGCTGCGCGCGGCGGTCGCGGGCGGCGGTAATCCGCGCGACGCGAAGATCGAGCTCGCACTCGAGATCGTCGCCCGCTTCCACGGGCAGGCCGCGGCGGCGCTCGCGCAGGCGGATTTCGCCGCGCGGTTCCAGCGCGGCGCAATCCCGAGCGATTTGCCGCAGAGCGAACTCGACGTCGACGGCGCGAGCGCGAGGCTCGCGACCGTGTTGAAGGCCCTCGGCCTCGTCGCGAGCACGTCGGAGGCGACGCGCAAGATCGTCGAGGGCGCGGTCCGCGTCGATCAGCAACGGATCGGCGATCCGCGGTACGAGCTGCGGGCGGGCGCGATCTACGTCGTCGCCGTCGGCAAACGTGCGATCGCCAAAGTGCGCCTGCGAAGCCGCGACTGAGATCGCATCGCCTCGTGCGATGCCGTGCCGCGCCGGCGTCGGCGCCGGCCCGTCCATGCCCCATATGACAATCAGTTGACAGCATCGAAAGGGGGGCTATACTGCGCGCCCTTTCGAGAGAAAGGCGGGCGACGGAAGATTTTTGGCCGTTGACGGCTCCGAAATGTCCGCTATACTTGAAAGTCTTTCCCGAGACCTTTGTCGTCCCGGTCGC
>JAKBCG010000146.1 GCA_021808035.1 Pseudomonadota bacterium | reverse complement strand
GGATACCGGGGAAGGGGCGCACCCGCGTGCGCGCCGATCGCCGCGAAATAGTTCGCGAGCGCGGGCTCGCTCGCGCCGCGCTCGTGCAGACGCAGCACACCGCGTTCCGCCTCGCCGGATTTGCGAGCCTCCGCCGAGCGCAGGTCATAGACCGCGCGACCGGCGTGGGTGTCGAGCGCGAAGAACGCGGTGTTCTTGCGTTTCAGCGCCGTCAGGCATTCGATCAGCGCGGCGTGCTTCGCGACGTCGGCGAAATTGCCCCCGTGCTACAGATGCCGGTAGTTCATCGCCTTCTCGGCGCGCGCGTCGTCACGCGAGCTCGGTCAGATAGTCCCTCGGCCTCAGGTAGCGTTGCGCGAGTTGCGCTTCCGCCGAGCCGGGAACCGGCTGCCAATCGTACTCCCAGCGCACCAGCGGTGGCAGCGACATCAGGATGGACTCGGTGCGCCCCCGTGATTGCAGCCCGAAGAGCGTGCCGCGATCGTAGAGCAGGTTGAACTCCACGTAGCGGCCCCGGCGAAACAGCTGGAAATGGCGTTCGCGGTCGCCGTACGGAGTGTCACGGCGGCGCTCGAGTATCGGCAGGTATCCGGGCAGGATCCGGTCACCGACGCTGCGCAACAGCGCGAAACAGCGGTCGAACCCACCGTCGCTGAGATCGTCGAAGAACAAACCGCCGACGCCGCGTGTCTCGGCGCGGTGCGGAAGATAGAAATAGCGGTCGCACCAATCCTTCCACCGTTCGTAGAGTCCGGACCCGAACGGCGCGCAAGCCTCGTGGGCGTTGCGATGCCAGTGCAGCACGTCTTCATCGAACGGGTAGTACGGTGTCAGATCGAATCCGCCGCCGAACCACCAGACCGGCTCCCCGGCCGGCGGCGTCGCGACCAGGAATCGCAGGTTCGCGTGAGTCGTCGGCACGTACGGGTTGCGCGGATGGAATACCAGCGATACGCCGGTTGCCTCGAACGGCGCATCGGCGATGTGCCCCCGCTCCTGGGTCGCGGACGGCGGCAGGTGGGCGCCGCGTACGTCGGAGAAATTGATCCCGGCGCGCTCGAAGACCCGTCCTTCGGTCAGGATGCGGCTCTCGCCGCCACCGCCCTCGTCGCGCCGCCAGGCGTCGCGACGAAACCGCGTGCCATCCGCCGACTCGATCGCATCGGTGATGCGCTGCTGCAGGGCGAGAAGATAGTCGCGCACCGCGGCGCCGGCGGTCTCCGGCGTCCAACCGGTCGAGTCGCGAAGGGCGCTCACCGGTTCAGGCCTCGTCCGCCATCACGCCGTCACGGGGTCCGACCGGATGCGGTCCGCGCTCGCGGCGTGCTCTTGCGTTTCGCGCTGGCCGGCTTGCCAGGCCCGGGTCGCCGCGCGGTATTCTGCGGCGGCTTGCCGCGCGGCGCGGCCTTGCTGCGGGTACCGCGCGGCGACGGTGCGATGGCGGCGCGCGTCGTGCGCGTGGTCTTCGTCGCCGCGCCGGTCGAGTCACCGGTCGTGGTGCCGGTCGTGGTGCGCGCCCGCCGGCGTGCTGCTGCGGGCTTCGCGTCCGCCACCGCGGACTTCGCACCCTTCGCCTTGCGTCCCCACTTGCCGAAGCCGCGGGTCGGTGCCGCGGCGAGCAAGGCCTGGCATTCCTCGAGGGTCAGCGTCTTCGGGTCCCGATCTTTCGGGATCTTCGCGTTGCGCGCCTTGTCGGTGATGTAGGGGCCATAACGCCCATTGAGCACCTGGATTCCGGCGTCCGGAAAATCGAGGATCAGCCGATTCGCGTCGGCGATTTCCTTCTCGCGGATCACCTCGAGTGCGCGTTCCGGCGTGATCGTGTAGGGGTCATCGATCTTCAGCGACACGTATTTGGCGCCGTACTTGAGGTACGGCCCGAAACGTCCGATGTTCGCGACGACCGGTTCGCCGGCCGGCGTTGATCCGAGGGCACGCGGCAGCTTGAACAGTTCGAGCGCTTCCGCATGAGTGATCGCGTCCATCTTCTGGCCCGGGCGCAGGCCGGCGAAGCGGGGCTTGTCGGGATCGTCCTTCGTGCCGATCTGCACGAACGGACCAAAACGCCCCATCCGCACGCTCATCGGCTTGCCGCTCGCCGGGTCGATCCCGAGGTCGCGGGCTTGCGCGACCTCGTCGCGGCTCACGGTCGCCTCGGTGTGCCGGACCCGATCGATGAACGGCTTCCAGAACCGCTCGAGCAGCGGCACCCAATCCTGCTCACCGGACGCGACCGCGTCCAGCGAGTCCTCCATACGCGCGGTGAAGTCGTAGTCGACGTAATTCGTGAAGTACAGCGTGAGGAACCGGCTCACGATCTTCCCGATGTCGGTCGCCGTGAACCGTCGGTTGTCGATCACCACGTACTCGCGATCGCGCAGCGTCGAGATGATCGACGCGTAGGTCGACGGCCGGCCGATGCCGTATTCCTCCAGCGCCTTCACGAGCGAGGCTTCGGAATACCGGGGCGGCGGCTCCGTGAAGTGCTGTGACGGCAGGAGGGAGCGCAGGGCGACCCGGTCACCCTCACGCATCGCCGGCAGCACGTGGTCCGAGTCGTCCTGGACCGCGTCGTCCAGGCCTTCTTGATAGACGGAGATGTACCCCGGTTTGACGAGGGTCGATCCCGTCGACCGCAGCACGTGCCGCTGCGCGCCGTCCGGTCCGGCGAGCAGGTCGACGGTGACCGTGTCGAACACCGCCGGCGCCATCTGGCAGGCGACGGTGCGTTTCCAGATCAACGCGTACAGTCGGTACTGATCCGGGTCGACCTTGCCTTCGAGGCGCGCCGGCAGGACCGTCGCCGCGGTCGGCCGGATCGCCTCGTGCGCTTCCTGCGCGTTCTTCGACTTGGTGCGATAGACGCGGGGTTCCTCGGACAGACCCTCGCGGCCGTAGAGTTCGACGATCACTTCGCGGATCTGGCCGACCGCTTCCTGCGCGAGGTTCAAGGAGTCGGTGCGCATGTAGGTGATCAAACCGACCGCGCCGTCGCCGATGTCGACACCCTCGTAGAGCTGCTGGGCGACCCGCATCGTCTTCTGCGCGCTGAACCCGAGTTTCCGGGCGGCCTCCTGCTGCAGGGTCGACGTCGTGAACGGAGGCGCCGGGTTGCGGCGACGCTGCTTGCGATCGACCGTACGAACCGTGAGCGTGCCGTCCGCGGTCCGCGTGACCGTCTGTTCGACCTCGCGTGCGACGGCCTCGCTGGTGAAGCTGAACTGCTCGACCTTCGAACCGCGGTATTCGATCAGCTTGCCGGGGAATCGCTGCCCGCCGTGCTCGAGTTCCGCGTCGATCGTCCAGTACTCGCGGGCGCGGAAGGCCTCGATCTCGTCTTCGCGCTCACAGATCATCCGCAATGCCGGACTCTGCACGCGGCCCGCCGACAGGCCGGGACGGATCTTCTTCCACAACAGCGGCGAGAGGTTGAAGCCGACCAGGAAGTCGAGCGCGCGCCGCGCCTGCTGGGCGTTCACCAGGTCGAGCGACAGCTCGCGCGGGTGCGTCATCGCATCGCGCACCGCGTTCTTCGTGATCTCGTAGAACACCACGCGATGCACCTGCTTGCCCTCGAGCGCGCCTTTCGCCTTCAGCAGTTCGTGCAGATGCCAGGAGATCGCCTCGCCCTCGCGGTCGGGGTCGGTCGCGAGGTACAGGGTGTCGGCCTTGCGCAAGGCCCGCACGATCGCATCGACGTGCTTCTGGCTGCGCTCGACGATCTGGTATTTCATCGCGAAGTGTTGGGCGGGATCCACCGCGCCCTCCTTCGGGACCAGGTCGCGGACGTGTCCGTACGACGCGAGGACCTCGTGGTCCTTCCCGAGGTACTTCTTGATGGTCTTCGCCTTTGCGGGCGATTCGACGATGACGAGGTTCGCGCTCAAGGATGTCTTCAGTGGAGTGCTTCGCCGCGTTCCTCGAAGACGAGGTCTTCCATTCGCGCGTACGCCGATTCCTGGCCCGGCTGGCTGAAGAGCACCATCAGCACGACCCACTTGACCTGTTCGATGTCGATCTCGTCGGCGTCGAGCGCCATCAGCCGGTCTATCACGACTTCGCGCTGCGCTGCGGAAAGTATCCGCAGGTTTTCCAGGTACATGAGGTACCCGCGCACGTCGGTGTCGAGGCGCAGCAGCTCCTGGCCGCTGAACACGCGTACCGCGCGCGCGGTCGCCTGTGCGACCTGGCCGAGCGGATCTCCGGAGAGGCCATCGAGCCATTCGAGCGCGCGGCCGACCTCGAACTCGCCGAATCCCGCGCGCTCGAGCTCGGTCTTCAACGTCTGCCGGTCCGGTCGTGGCGCCTCGTCCACGCTCATGTAGTGCTCGAACAGGTAGATCAGCAGATCGAGAACGCTATCTTTCACTCCATCCGCTCCTGGCGACACGGGAATATCGGCCGCCGGGGGCAGCCTGAACGTGGCCTTCGAGCTCGAGAATCAGCATCATCGAGGAGACGGCCTCGGCTTTGAACCCGGTTCTCGCGACCAGGGTATCGACGTCCGCCGGATCGAAGCCGAGCGCATCTAACAGGATTTTGTGATCCTTGTCCATGGCCGCGGGTTCGGCCGCAGAGGGGCCCTCGGCCGCCGGCGCGGGCGCGACGACGCCGGAATCGTCCGGGAATCGCAGTTCGCGAAGCACGTCGTCGGCGCTCTCGGTCAAGGTCGCACCCTGGCGGATGAGCGCGTGACAGCCGCGTGCGAGGGGGTTGTGGATCGAGCCCGGGATTGCGAAGACCTCCCGCCCATATTCACCGGCCAGGCGTGCGGTGATCAGCGACCCGCTGCGTCGCGCCGCCTCCACGACCAAGGTGCCGAGGGTGAGCGCCGCGATCACGCGATTGCGCCGCGGGAAATGCTCGCGACGGGGCGGCGTCCCGAGAGGGAACTCCGTGATCACGGCGCCGCATGCCGCGATCGACGCGGCGAGTGCGGCGTTTTCGCCCGGATAGATCACGTCGATCCCCGAGCCGAGCACCGCAATGGTCGCTCCGGTGGCCGCGAGGGACCCGCGATGCGCTTCGGTATCGATCCCGATCGCGAGCCCGCTGGTGATCGTAAGGCCTTGCTGGGAAAGATACTTTGCGAACCCGTAGGCGGTGTCCCGGCCCTGCGCGGTGGGGTTGCGACTGCCGACGATCGCGAGTTGCGGCGCGCCGAGCGCGGCCGCGCAGCCGTCGACGTAGAGCGCGATCGGCGCATCGCCGGTCGAGCGAAGCAGCGTCGGAAAGGCGGCGTCGCTGAAGCCGAGCAGCACATGGTTCGGCGCCTCCAGCCAGCGCCGCTCGGCTGCCGTGGGTTGCGCCGCATCGGACGCGAGGAACGCGCGTGTCGAAGGCACGAGGCCGGCGCGCGCGCGCATCGCATCCGACGCTTCCAGGATTCCGGCCGGCCCGCCGAGCGTCTCCAGCGCGGTCGCGAGCTGCGGCACGGTAAGCTCGGGCGCGCGCGTGAGCGCCGCCCACGCGAGTCCGTCTGCGGTGATCGGCATCCGCGCGATTATCGCCGATCGTGGCGAGCGGCGTCGCGCTCGGGAGTGCGCCTCAATGGGCAGATTTGCGCGGAATCCCGGGCGATCGACGCCGAGCTAGGGATTTTCGACGCGATCGCCCACCCGGATGATGTTGGTCGCTTCCATGATCAGCCCGTAGCTGACCCGGCGGAAGGTCTTGAAGACCATGAACGTGCCGCTGCGCTCGTTCGGCAGATGCACCTTCGGCGCGAAGAACGTCGAGATACCCCGCAGGTACCCCTTGCTGACGTCGTCGTGCACGACCGTGCCTTCCTTGTATACCGCGAGCACGTCTCCCGGTGCGAGTCCGTCGCGGGTGCCGCGATCGATCACGACCACCTCGTATTGGCCGATCATCGTGACGCCGTCGGTGACCGCGAGGATCCGCGCCGACACGGGTTCGCTCGGCGCCCGCGGCTCGAAATCCAGCGGCACCTCGCCCGTGCTCGGAATCAACCGGTCACCGGGCTCGGTCTCGCGCGTCGAGCTCGTCATCACGAGGGTCGCAGGGTGACCGAGGCGGGTCAGTCGGGCCGAACCGGTATAGATCCCGTTGTACCCGAGGATCTTGCCGCTCCCGGGATCGCGCAGCGCGGCGCCGACGTGAACCACGTCGAAGCTCGTGCCGGGGCGTACCGGGCCTCGCAGCCGGCGCGCGTAGATCGTGTTGCCCTGCGCGAACGCGGCATGATCGTTCAACGCCGCGAGTACGTACGGGGCGTGATGGATCTGGTCTCGCGACAGGACCACGGATTTCGTCATGAACGCATGGACGGTTTCGTACGGGATGGTGGTGATCGCCGCGCCGAGCGGTGAGCTGTGAGATCCGACGGGCCTAGTGTAGGCGACAAGTGTACATCGCTGGGGTCGCAGTGGCATCCGGGAACGGTCGCGCGCGTCGGGCTCGTCATAACTAGG
>JAKBCG010000145.1 GCA_021808035.1 Pseudomonadota bacterium | reverse complement strand
TGCAGACCGGCGACAACGCGGTGAAGACCGTGCGGGTGCATCCGCCGCGGGGCCCCGGCGCGCCGGGGGACCTCGGCGGCTGATCGGGCTCAGCCGCCGCGCGCAGCGTCGAGCGCCTCGACCAGACGCTTCACCGCGAACACCCGCATCCCGTCCGGCGGGCGCCGCGGCGCGTTCGCCGCCGCGACGATCGCGGTGCCGAAGCCGTGCTTCGCCGCCTCCTGCAGCCGCTCCTCGCCGAACGGCACCGGACGGATCTCCCCGGCGAGACCGATCTCGCCGAAAGCGACCAGCGCATGCGACACCGGACGGTCATCGAGGCTGGAATGCGCCGCGAGCACGATCGCGAGATCCGCCGCGGTATCGTCGATGCGCACCCCGCCGACCACGTTCGCGAACACGTCCGCGCCTTGGAATCCGAGACCGCCGTGCCGGTGGGCGACCGCGAGCAGCATCGTCAGGCGATTGCCGTCGATGCCGACCGCCACCCGCCTTGGATTGCCGACGGCACCGGTGTCGACGAGCGCCTGAACCTCGATCAACAACGACCGGGTTCCCTCGCGCAGCACCGTGACGACGCTGCCGGCGGCGGGCTGCGGATCGCGCGACAGGAAGATCGCGGAGGGATTCTTGACCTCGCGCAGGCCCTGCTCGGCCATCGCGAACACCCCGATCTCGTTCGCCGCGCCAAACCGATTCTTCACCGACCGGAGGATGCGGAAGCGGCTGCCGGTGTCGCTCTCGAAGTACAGCACCGTATCGACCATGTGCTCGAGCACCCGGGGTCCGGCGATCTGCCCCTCCTTCGTCACGTGCCCGACGAGCAGCACCGCGGTCCCGGTGCGCTTCGCGTGGCGCACGAGCAACGCGGTGCACTCGCGCAGCTGCGCGACCGAACCGGGCGCGGATTCGACCCCCTCGGTATAAGTCGTCTGGATCGAGTCGACGATCAGCACCCGCGCGCCGAGCGTGCGCGACGCTTCCACGATCTGCTCGACGCAGGTTTCGGCGAGCAGGCGCGACGTCGATTCCTCGAGGCCGAGACGCCGGCCTCGCAACGCGACCTGCTGCAAGGATTCCTCGCCGGTCGCGTAGAGCACCGGACCAGCCGAGGCGAGCGCCGCGGCCGCCTGCAACATCAAGGTCGACTTGCCGATGCCCGGGTCCCCGCCGAGCAATGTCACCGATCCGGCAACCAAGCCGCCACCGAGAACGCGATCGAATTCTCCCGAACCGGTCGCGACACGGACCGGCGAGTGCTGCGACTCGGCGGCCAGGGTCGATGGCGGGGCCGGGCCCGGTCCGCGTCCGCGCCGGTCGGGGCCCCCCACGGCGGCCACCGCCACGAGCGTGTTCCACTCGCCACAGGTGCCGCACTGCCCTTGCCACTTCGGCGCGACACTGCCGCAGCTGCCGCATACGAATGCCTCGCGCCCCTTCGCCATGTCGATCCTTTCGTGTCGATTTTGTGAGCTTAGCATTGCCGTGTCCGACACCCGATCCCCTATACTGCACGGCGTCGTCGACCGGGATCATGTCCATTCAATGAGAAAACTCGGGTTGATCGGTGCCGTCGCCGGGGTCGCGATCATCGCGCTGTCCGTCGCATTGCACCTGCTCGGCGAACACGGACCATGGCTCTGGGTCCCCGGGGGCGTGCTGCTCGGCGCCGGAACCGCGACGTTCGTGTTCGCGCGGATCGGGGCGGGCATCACGCGCTCGGGCGCGAACGGCGGACCGCGCCCGCCCGGTGCCGACACGGCCCGATTGCTCGACAATTTCGAGCAGCGCTTCGCGGAACTGAAGGCCCGCAAGCCGAACGCGACCGTGCTCGGGGACCTGTACGCCCTCGGCACCCAGCTCGAACAGCGCGGCCGATTGTTGCAATCGACGGCGGTGTTCCGGCACCTGACCCGGGTGGATGCGAGCTACCGCGACGTCACCGTCCGCCTGCAGCGCCTGCTGGACGCCGATCGCGCATCGCTGCGCAGCGGCCCCGCCCGCAGCCCGGCGCGCGACGGCGCCACGCCGGGACGCGCCGCCGCCGGATCCACCGATCACACCGGTTCCGCCGCCCGTCCGGCGACCGCGTCCCGAGCCGCCGAGCCGCCAGCCCGGGACGGGACGGCCGAGGCCGGCGACGGCACCGCCGCCGCGCCGGCCCAACTCGGCCGCTACCGCCTGGAACGGGAGATCGGCCGCGGCGCAATGGGGGTCGTCTACCTCGGCCGCGACCTCGCGATCAACCGCCTGGTCGCGATCAAGGCGATTCCCCTGGCGAGCGAGTTCAGCGAAGCGGAGCTCGCGGAGGCACGCTCCCGGTTCTTCCGCGAAGCGGAGACCGCGGGCCGGCTGAACCACCCGAACATCGTGACGATATACGACGTCGGCGAGGAGCGCGGACTCGCCTATATCGCGATGGAATACCTGAAGGGGCGGCACCTCAGCGAGCACGCGGCGCCGAGCCGGCTGCTCGAACCCCGCAAGGTCGTCGAACTGGTGAAGCGCACCGCCGAGGCGCTGAATTTCGCGCACAAGCAGCAGGTCGTGCACCGGGACATCAAGCCGGCGAACCTGATGTACGACCCGGCCGCGGACGTGCTGAAGATCACCGACTTCGGGATCGCCCGGATCACCGACTCCGGCAGCACGCGCACCGGGATCGTGCTCGGCACGCCCTCGTTCATGTCGCCGGAACAGCTCGAAGGGCGAACTGTGACCGGCCACTCGGACTTGTTTTCGCTCGGTGTTAGCCTGTTCCAGCTCTTGACCGGGCACCTGCCGTTCACCGCCGACTCGATGACGGGGCTGATGCATCAGATCGCGGAGAAGCCGCACCCGCCGTTGCGCGCCTATCGCCCGGACCTGCCCGCATGCCTGGAAACCGTGCTCGACAGGGCGCTCGCGAAGGCGCCGGCGGCGCGCTTCGACAGCGGCGCGCAAATGGCGGCCGCGCTCGAGGATTGCAAGGCGCACCTGCCGAGCGGAACTCCGTGAACCCTTCGGGAGCGACGAGACCCACGTGCCGACCACGATGAACTTGCGCGGAAAGATCAGCAGCGTCGCGTTGAGCGACACGGGGAAGGTGCGCGAGCACAACGAGGATGCGATCGCCGCCGAGGCCGAGATCGGCTTGTTCGTGCTCGCCGACGGCATGGGCGGCTACAACGCCGGCGAGGTCGCGAGCGGGATCGCGGTCAAGACGATCGTGAACCTCGTGCGGGACGCGCTCGCGCGCGAGGACCTCGCGACGAGCGATCCGGAGACCGGCCTCACCCGCCCGAGCATCATCCTGCGTGACGCGATTCACAGGGCGAACAACATCATCTACCACACCTCGCGGACCCAGCCACAATGCGAGGGAATGGGAACGACGGTGGTCGCCTGCTTGTTTCACGACAACCGGATATCGATCGCCCACGTCGGCGACTCGCGTCTATACCGTCTGCGGGACAACCGCTTCGAGCAGCTCACGCTCGACCACTCGCTGCTGCAGGAACTCGTGGACCGCGGCTTCTACTCCCAGCAGGAGGCGCAGCGCGCATCGAACAAGAATTACGTGACTCGCGCGCTCGGCGTCGAGGAGACCGTGCAGGTCGAGATCAACGAGGAGACGGCGCATCCGCGCGACCACTACGTGCTCTGCTCCGACGGGCTGTCGGACATGCTCGAAGACGACGACATCCACCTGACGATCAATACTTTCAGTGATAATTTAGATATGGTGGCCAAGCAATTGATTCAATTGTCAAATGATAATGGCGGACGGGACAATATCTCGGTGATCATGGCTCGAATCGACGAGCCCTTTCCGGCACATCGGGGTATATTTAACAGAATATTGGGATGGTTCGGCTAACGACATGGGAGTCTGAATGGCACGCCTGATGCTTAGTCTGGACGGTCAAGTCCTGGCGGAATACAACATGAACAAGGAGCGCTACACGATCGGGCGCCTTCCGGACAACGACATCCGGATCGACAACCCGGCGGTCAGCGGCCACCATTCCCTGATCATCAACATCCTCAGCGACTCCTTCCTCGAGGACCTGAACAGCACCAACGGCACCTACGTCAACGGGAAGCTGATCAAGAAACACGCGATGCAACACGGCGACGTGATCACCGTCGGCCATCATCAGCTGCGCTACATCGACAGCCAGGAAGACAACGCGTCGCAGGACGAATTCGAGAAGACCATGGTGATCACCCCGAGCAGTCAGGGTGAGGATCGGATCCGCCGCGTCGGCCAGGCGGTCGATCGCGCGGCGGCGGCGACCGCCGCCGCGGCCGCACCGCGCACGCCGGCCCCGGCATCCGCCGCCGAGGTTCCGGTCGCGCTGCCGAAGGCGAAGCTCCAGGTGCTGAGTGGCGCTTTCGCGGGACGCGAGCTCGAGCTCACCAAGGCCTTGACGACGCTCGGCCGGCCGGGCATCCAGGTCGCCGCGATCACGCGGCGCGCGGAAGGCTACTACATCGTGCACGTCGACAGCGGCAAGGAGAACGACTACCCGCTGGTGAACGGGGTGCCTATCGGCCCGCAGGCCCGCAAGCTCGCCGACAACGACATCGTGCAGCTCGCCGGCGTGAAGATGGGATTCTTCGAGAGCTAGCGACCCTCGACCGCGACCCGCTGGCTGATCCCGCAGAGCAGTTCATACGGGATCGCGCCGGCGGCAGCGGCCACCGCCTCCACCGGCAATCCGGCCCCCCAGAGCACGACCGGCTCGCCGATGCGGACCGGGGGATCGACGTCCGTCGCGTCGATCGCCAGCATGTCCATCGACACGCGTCCCGCGAGCGGCACGCGCCGCCCACGCAGCAGTACCGCGCCGGCCGCGCCGGCGCTGCGCGGGTAACCATCCCCGTAGCCGATCGCGGCGACCGCGAGCGTCGTCGGCCGCGCCGCGACCCACACGCCGCCGTAGCCGACGCGCGCACCGGACCGGATGCGCTTCACGGCGATGACCTGGGACCGGAGCGTCATCGCCGGTCGCAGGCCGTGCTCGACGCCGACCGCGCCCGGCACCGGCGAGGCGCCGTACAGGAGCAGGCCGGGCCGGACCCAATCCGCCAGCGCGGCCGGCAGGTTGAGCAGCGCGGCGGAGTTCGCAATGCTGCGTTCGCCAGGCAAATCCCGGGTCGCCGCCTCGAAGCACGCGAGCTGCGCCGCGGTCGCGGGGTTGCACGGCTCGTCGGCGCTCGCCAGATGGGTGAACGAGTGGACGGGACCGCGCACCGCGACCAGCGCGCCGAGCGCCGTGCGGGCCGCCGCGAAATCGGCCGGATCGAACCCCAGGCGGTTCATCCCGGTGTCGACCTTCAGCCACACCTTGAAGCTCGCGGGCGCCGCGCCCCGGAGCAGGTCGATCTGCGCGGCGGTGTGCACGACCAGGTCGAACCGCGACGCCGCCGCGGCGTCGCGCTGATCGGCGTCGAAGACCCCTTCGAGCAGCACGATCGGCTGTTCGATGCCGGCGCCGCGCAACGCAAGCCCTTCCTCGACCCGTGCGACCGCGAACGCGTCGGCTTGCGCGAGCGCGCGCGCGACCGGCACCAGACCGTGCCCGTACGCGTTCGCCTTGACGACCGCCATCACGCGCGACCCCTGCGCGCGGGCGCGGACGATGCCCAGGTTGTGCCTGAGCGCCGACGTGTCGATCGTCGCGTTCGCCATCGGTCGGATCGCGTGAGACAAGCGGGAAAGCGCTCCGTCGTTGCCGGAGTCCGGCGTGCCGAGGGGCGGTAGTATAGCGGCGTGGCCGCGGGGGCCAAGCGGTCCACCGGCGCGCTGGCGCCCCGTGCCGGCCCCCACCCCCGGCCGGACCGATAAAAACATTTCGACAGGCGCGCGGCGACGTGGCAGACTCCGCGCCCTGGCGCGTTGGGCCGGCCGGCCCGTGCGCTTGTTTTTCGCAAACTTCACAGGCAACGGAAGATCGATTATGCCCCGTCAAATCCCGCTCTCCGATATTCGCAATATCGGCATCATCGCCCACGTCGACGCCGGCAAGACCACGACGACCGAGCGAATCCTGTACTACACGGGGCGCAAGCACACGATCATCGACATCCACGACACGAAGGACCTGAAGACGTCGACGACGACCGACTACCTCGAGCAGGAACAGAAGCGCGGGATCACGATCCAAAGCGCGGCGGTCTCGGCGTTCTGGCGCGGCAAGAAGGTCAACCTGATCGACACCCCGGGACACGTCGACTTCACGATCGAGGTCAACCGGAGCCTGCGCGTGCTCGACGGCGCGGTCGTCGTGTTCGACGGCGTCGCCGGCGTCGAGCCGCAGTCCGAGACCAACTGGCGCCTCGCGGACAACTACGGCGTGCCGCGGATCTGCTACGTGAACAAGATGGACCGCAGCGGCGCGAACTTCCTGCGCTGCGTCGACATGATCAAGAAGCGCCTCGGCGCGCGGCCGCTGGCGATCCAGATCCCGATCGGATCG